>JBDNIM010000031.1:0-11419 GCA_041688295.1 Bacteroidia bacterium | reverse complement strand
ATTTTTATTTTTAATATTTTGTTAAACTAAAGAATTGACATGCATGGTTAAACTTGACTTCAAGTTTGCCGCTTTGTTTTTGTGGATGATGTTTCTTTTAGCTAGTTTATCTAGTTTACTAATTGTCTCAGATAGCAATGTTAAGGCTTCAACTTTATCTGAACTTGTTCTTAGTTTTTTAACTAAATTACGCGCAGTTTTATGTTGATAACGATTTCTTTCGTTTTTAACCTCAGTTTGTCTGATTCTTTTGATTGATGATTTATGATTTGCCATTTTCTCTAAAAAAGGACTGCAAAAATAGTATTATTTATTAGAAATACAAATTATTTTAGACTTTTTTATTCTTTTATTATAACAAACGACTGATGTCCTGTCAAAATAAGACTATAAACACCTGATTTAATGTCTGTTACATCCAAATAGTTTTCAAAATCTTCTGTCATTTTAAATGTTTTTATTAATCTTCCACTAAAGTCATACATCTTTAAATCGCTATTTTTAACATTTTCGGTAGTTTCAATATTTAAAAACCCTTGGTTTGGATTGGGATAATACTTGAAATTTTTGGACAACACATTTTTCAAACTACTTGTTTCTATGCTAATAGGAATAACTGTGGAATCTTTACAACCGTTGGCAAGAGCAGTTAAAATCAATTTCACATTATAAGTGCCTGCCGTTTGAAAACGGTGCGTTACTGTGCCTTGATTGCTGGTAAACCCATCGCTGAAAACCCATTTTATTGAGCTACTTCCTGCATTTATTGGCGAAACCCGCACTTGCTGCCAAGTTAAAATCTCGAAAGAAAATCCTGAAAATGGAGCTGCCCTAACTAGTGGCTGGGCATTTAATCGTTGGCCTTTACAACCCATATATTCGCCTTGAGCAAAGTATTTTTTAGCCGAATTAATTGAAGGAGAAACGAATAATTTTCCGGCACCTAAAACAGTTTGCGATGTGTCGGAATCAAACCAAGAAATGACGCCCTGTCCGCTGCTAACAACTCTAAATTTAGCGGAGTTTTTTGCGCAAATTGTATCACCCCATATTTTTGTAATTATAGGAGGCGCATTAACGATTTGGGTTAGTTTTTGTTTTGTAGGGTTAACACAAATACCATTCGTAGCTAACACAAAATAGTCTGTATTCAAAGATGGTTTCACTCTCAAGGTATTTCCCATTCCTAATAGGTTTCCTCCGCTGTTTGCATCAAACCATTCAATTGTTCCTTTGTTTGTATTTTGCACTAAAATTGCAGAATCTCCATTACAAATAGGCCCCAATGTTTGGGTTGTAAAGCTAGGCGCATCATTTACTGTTACTGTTACAAATTCTCTTGAACTGCCACAAACACCATTGAAGGCATCTGCATAAAAAAAGAATGAACCAGGTGCCGTTGGGGTAAATGAGATAGTAGAATTAGTGCTGATGGGACTGCCTCCGCTAGCTGCATTGTACCATCTTGCTGTTAATCCGCTGCCCACCGTGGCTTTTAGCGTCAATGCGCTAGAACCACTTAAACACACATTGGTATCATTAGACATGACAGGGGCTTGTGGCGCAAAACTATTGCCAACATTTACTTTAATTTCTTTTCGTGGCGAAAATTTACAACCAAAATTATTAGCTTCAACATAAAAAGAAGTTGTATTGCTTAAAACAGAGGTTTGATATTTTGTTCCTGTAAAAAACGGGGTTAAATCATTGATATTATTAAACCATAAAATATTACCAAAATCGGAACTTGCGGTTAAATTTGCTTTTGAACCAGAGCAAACAGAATCGTCTTTTGTGGTTAAAAAACTAGGATAATCATTGGCTTTCAAAACAAACATTTGGACTCCGCTCAAGCAGGTTTTGTTTTTCGCTCTCACATAAAAAGTGTCGTTTTTCGAAACATTTTTAAAAGTATAATCTTTTCCTGTAAAAAAAGGAGTACTATTTGGTGTTTTCAACCATTCATAAACCACGCCTAAATCATTAGAACTGGCGGTATATTTAACACTATCGCCTTTGCAAACATTGACAAGTCCTGCAATTGAAGGCGTTTCTGGTCTGAATTCTAAATCTTTTATAATTGTATCTGAACATCCATTATTGTTTACACCTCTGTATCCGTATATAGTAGAAATTAATCTCACCTGCAAATTTTGACGGTTTGTGTATTTTGTTCCAATGTTAACTTGGTTAAAGTTTTGAAACTGATTGACCCCTAAATTCCAATTATGACAAATATACCCTAAATTGAAATATTCATAACGGTTATACACCCTAGAACCACTTACGGTTTTCAAATATTGATTTGCAAATTTTACTGAATCTTGTAAATTATAGCAATTAGAAACAATTTTAAAATCAGCGCCTAAATCATATTTCACATGAGGCTGAAGCAAAATGTCGCAATCAAAACGCACACCACCGATATTCAAATTTCTACCGTTATACCAAAGCCCACTTACAGAACCACAAGTCAAATTATGGCCTCTTCCGTTGCCTGCCGAATAACTATTTGTAACAATACCCGCAGAAAGACCAACACTGTCAGTTTCCACAGTAAGAATATAATTGCTAGACAAAGACAATGGCTTGAAGGTTGCATGTTTTTCTATCCTTGACAAAACCCCGCCTGCAAAAGTAGAATCTATCGTTATTGTATCACTTCGCAATGGCGAACCTGTTGGCAAACTATCGTTTCCGGCATTGTAAACATTGCAAATTAACCGCATTCTTTTTTTGGATGGGGGCGAGCCAATAACAAAAGCATAAAAACTAAATCCATTTAAAGTAATTGGTTGCGGACATTCATACAATTGCCCCAAACTGCTTCCTTTTGTAACCGAAACTGTAAAATATGCTGTTCCTCTATATCGCGCAAACTCAACAGTGTCAACGCCACATTTTCGTGGATTAGAAACGCTCCTTTTGGAAGGCGTAAACTGTGAAACCTCGTGTTTTTTAAGGTCGTCAATTATCTTTACATCAACCGCTTTCAGTTGCCCCTGCAATTGGTTGTTGAATAAAAAGAGAAGGCAAATAATAAATGCGTAGTTTTTTTTCATGTTAATAAAATATTTAGCGAAAATAAAGTATTTTTCTAAAACTAAAAATATTATTTTTAATTTCTTTCCAAATATTCTAAAACTTCGCTGACTTGAATAAGCGAAACACAAGGACTTTCGGGTCTTACACAATGAATTTGATTGCATGGATTACAATCTAAAACATAATGAAATACTTTGGTTTTTTCTGAAAAAGGATAAAAAACAACTGGCACGCCTGGGCCATAAAGCCCAACAATCGGCACATTGAAACAAGATGCAATATGAATTGGTCCACTTTCATTTCCAATAAATAAATTGGCTTTAGACATTAAAACAGAAAGCTGCGCCAAACTAAATCCATCTGAAAACGAAACAGAATCATTTTTCATAAAATGTTGGACTAATTGAATATCCTTTTCCTCGCTTTTTGTGCCAATAAAAACAATTTTCATGGTTTTTTTTTCTGCTAAATAATCTGCAACAATAGCAAACCTATCTAAATTCCATTGCCTTAATATTCTTCTTGCCCCAACATGAAAAACAGCAAAATTTTGCAAGTCATTTTTTAAAATAAATTGTTCAACAATTGTTTCATCAGTTTTAGAAAAATACAATTTAGGTTGAATATTTATTTGACGACTTAAAATGGGCTTGATTATTAGATAATTGGTTTCAATTTCGTGCAATTGCTGCCCCTTGTTTTTCAAACGAACCTCTGCCCTACTTAATCTTACACATCCAATATTTAATAGTGCTTTAAACAATGTTTGCCAAGTGCCTCGCATTTCTATAATGGCATCAAACTTACGAAAGCTAAAATTTGAATGCTCCAAAACACAATCTAAATTGGGGTCATTTTTAATTAATGGAATAACAAAAGACTTACAAACTAAAGTGATTTTTGCCTCTGGAAATTCATTTTTTAGTAATTGAAAAATATGGCTACTAACCGCCATATCGCCTATTTCATCTAATTTTATTATCAGAATTTCTTTTAAGTTTTCTTGTGTTCTTTGTTTAAAAAACAATTTATTTGCCAAAATATTGGCTAAAAACAACAATTGTTCATTACTAGGCAGTTTTAAACGCATGGATATAAAATAATATTTGACGGCACAGCATCTGTTTCAATTTTGGGCATTTGAATATTCACAACGAAAAGACCATCTTTTATCTCATTGTCTATAAAAACCAATTCTGTTATTGTATTATGGTTAAAATCAACATCCTTAAACCATGTTTTATGCGACAACAATTTTCCCCCATCGCTTTCCTTGCCAATACTTGGCAAATCTGTTACAATGTGTT
The DNA here is from genome assembly GCA_041688295.1 of Bacteroidia bacterium. Taxonomy (GTDB): domain Bacteria; phylum Bacteroidota; class Bacteroidia; order NS11-12g; family UBA955; genus JABMMZ01. Next base: position 7,067 of record JBDNIM010000031.1, on the reverse strand, counting down.
TAAACCCTTTTTCCTTTAATACCAAAATGGCTTCGGGCGAAATAAATGGAGGATTGGTATCTGAATAATCCTTATTTAACTTAAAGCTATCATTGGGCAGCGTTCTTAGAATTATAACTTCGGCTTGTTCTTTGTTTTGAATTTCTAAAATTTGTTCCCTGGTGATGCAAAATTCATTATTGTTTTCCGTTGGCACAAAACTTTTGAGCAAGCCCAATTGAAAGATTGGCATTTTAATATCAAGCATTGTGAAGGAAACTGGGTAAACATGCAATGCACATTCTGTATGTGTGCCACTTGCGTGTGGATAGAACGAAATTTTTTCACAATTCACGCTGCCGCCATTGCTCAAATTCCCAGAAAAAGCATCGTTTTCAAAGTATTGAAACAATGGATTGTCTAAAAAATAACAATTTACATTTCCGCTTTTTTTGATGGGAATCGTAATATTTAAACCATTTTGGGTATCAAAAGAGTACTTGTTTTTTTGATGTTCGAAATCTATTGTCATTTTTGAAGCGAAAATAAACAAAAAACTTACAATTTAAGTGTTATTTTTGAATCTTTAATTCAGTGAACTCCTACAAGCTAAAAAAATACATAAAAATCACCCTTTTATTTTTGGCAATTTCTATTGGCGTTTTTTCTTTGTATTACTCAAATAGCATGGTTAAAAAGCTGTCAAATGAAGAACGAAAAAAAATTAGTTTGTGGGCCAATGCACAGCAGCAAATTATCAATGCTGAAACAGAACGAGAACTAAATTTCTATCTGCAAATAATAGAATCCAACACAACAATACCTGTTATATTAATTAATCAAAACAAGATAATTGACCATCGCAATTTAGATTCATCAACAGGCAAATCGAAAAAGAAAGTGGCTGCTTTTTTTGAAAAAATAAAAACAATAAATGAGCCAATACCAATAAAAATATCCGAAAATGACATTCAATATGTTTATTATGACGACTCTAGCACGCTGAAACAATTAAGAACCTATCCTATTTATCAATTGGGAATTGTTGGCTTATTTATAGCAGTTAGTTATTTTGCATTTAGTTATAGTAGAAAATCGGAACAAAACCAGGTTTGGGTTGGCTTGGCCAAAGAAACAGCGCATCAATTGGGCACACCAATGAGTTCTTTAATGGGTTGGGTTGACTTAATAGAATCTGACATTCAATTTGCCAATGAATCTTCTTTTATAGAAATGAGAAAAGACCTTGAACGGCTGAAAATCATCACCGATAGGTTTTCTAAAATTGGAGCTGTTCCTATTCTTGCAGCAACAAACATTAGCGAACAACTTAAAATTGCAGTTGATTACATAAAGACAAGGGCCGCAGACGAAGTTGTTTTTGAATATATAAAAATAGAAGACAACCTAATTGCAGAAATAAATGTTCCTTTGTTTGATTGGGTAATCGAAAATATTTGCAAAAATGCAATAGATGCAATGGCCGGCAAAGGCAAGATTTCTATTTGTTGTTACCTAAAAAACGAATTGATTGCCATCGAAATTTCTGACACAGGAAAAGGGATTCCAAATGGATTGCAAAAAAGAATTTTTAAACCCGGATTCACAACCAAAAAAAGAGGTTGGGGTTTAGGATTATCATTAGTTAAAAGAATCGTAGAAAATTATCACAAAGGACAAATTTTCGTTAAAGAAAGTATTCCGAATAAAAAAACAACCTTTAAAATTTTATTAAAACCAATTAAAAATGCCTGAATTTATATTAGTAAACCCACAAGTTGCCCCTTTTGTTGGGCATATTCAACTGAACAGACCCAAAGAACTGAATGCGCTTAATTTAGAATTGATGCTTGAAATAAAACAAGCTTTGCTAGATTTTGATGCTGATGACAATATCAGAGCCATTGTTTTGAGTGGCAACGAAAGAGCATTTGCTGCCGGAGCTGATATTAAACAAATGGCAGGAAGAACAGCAGTGGACATGCTAAAAATCGACCAATTTACAACCTGGGACAGCATAAGAAAAACGAAAAAACCGATTATTGCAGCCGTGAGTGGCTTTGCTTTGGGTGGCGGTTGCGAGTTAGCAATGATTTGCGACATGATGATAGCTAGCGAAACCGCCCAATTTGGACAGCCGGAAATAAACATTGGCGTTATGCCTGGAGCAGGCGGAACGCAAAGATTGACAAGAGCCATAGGCAAAGCAAAAGCCATGGAAATGGTTTTAACAGGCGGATTTATTAGCGCAGAAGAAGCGTTGAAATATGGATTGGTAAACAAAGTAGTGCCCGTTGAGTTTTTTTTAACAGAAGCCGTTAAATTAGCGCAAACAATAGCACAAAAATCGCCAATTGCAGTGCAAATGGCAAAAGAGAGTGTTCTTAAAGCTTTTGAAATGCCTTTGCAAGAAGCCTTGTTTTTTGAGAGAAAAAATTTTTATATGCTATTTGCCACCGAAGATCAGAAAGAAGGCATGGCAGCTTTTGTTGAAAAAAGAAAAGCCGATTTTAAAGGACGATGAGATTAAAAACAAGAATTTTATTGGCTGCGTTGTCCTTGCTTTTGTTGGGCAGTATTTTTACTTATAAAATATTAAAAGCATCGGCAACTAAAAGCGATTATAAAACTTATTTTTTTGTAAAAGAAAAAGAAACCCTCGCTACATTAATTCCTAGATTGAATAAAGAACTGGGATTAAAACATCCTTTTGTTTTTAGAAAAATGGCTGAAAAAATGAATTTAGAGCCTTGGTTAAAGAAAGGACGATACGAAATTAAAGCAGACATAACAATGCGAGAATTGATTAAAACCTTGAGAGAAGGAAAAGCCAAAACCGTAGATTTTGTTTTGCCATCAGTGGCTAGTTTAAACAAATTTATTGAAGTTTGCGACAAGAAATTAGAACCCGATGCAGAGCAATTTAGATATTTGCTCAACGACTCAGTTTTTCTAAATAAATTAGGATTTTCGCCCACCACTGTTTGCGCTTTATTAATTCCAGATACTTACAATTTATATTATCACACGCAGCCTGACGAACTATTTATTAAACTAAAGAAAGAATACGACATTTTTTGGAATGAAGAAAGGCAAAACAAAGCAAAGCGCCTTAATTTAACACCCATTGAAGTAAGTATCTTGGCCAGTATCGTTTGTAAAGAAACCAACAAAAATGATGAAATGCCAATTGTGGCTGGCCTGTATTTAAACCGATTGAATAGTTTAATGCCGTTGCAATCTGACCCTACCGTAATTTTTGCGCACAAGGATTTTACAATAAAAAGAGTCTCCATTGAACAAACAAAAATTATTTCACCATTTAATACATACAACACACTTGGCTTGCCTCCCGGCCCCATTTGCATACCCAGCAAACAAGCTATCGAGGCGGTTTTAAATCCAGTGGCCCACAATTATTTATACATGTGTGCCAAAGAAGATTTTAGCGGCTACCATAATTTCACAAACAACTATCAGCAGCACTTAATAAACTCGAGAAACTATCATTCGGAGCTGAATAGGTTGGGTGTTAGGTAAGTTTTTAGTGTAATAAGGTTTTAAAATTTATAAAATTAACCCGAAACCCATTTTTAAATCATTATGAATGTCTAAAGGATAATTGGGGTTTAATCCATTAAAATTTTCATTTTGTCGAACAACATGATTAGTTTTCTATTTTAATAATTTTATATTCTACTTTTGTAATGAATAAATAAATAAAAAAAAATATGCCATTAAAAAAAGTTGCAATCGTGTTATTAAGTGTTTTGTTTTTGAGTAGTTGCGCTGTTATCAGACCCGGAGACATTGGGTTTAAGCAAAAATTTGGAAAAATGTCTAAAAAAGCGAAAACAGAAGGATTGATTCTTTACAACCCCTTTGTTACTAAGGTTATAAAAACATCTCTACAAACCAAAAACATTGAGCTATCCATTACCCTGCCTAGCAAAGAGGGATTGAGTGTTATCTCTCAAATCTCGATTCTTTATAGGCTAGACAAAACCATGGTTCAAAAAGTGATTAGCACCTATGGTTTTGATTATGAAAACATTATTTCTGTCATTTTTCGTTCTGCCTCTGCCGATGTTTGCGCGCAGTTTTTTGCAAAAGATATGCACTCGGGAATGCGTTCTAAAATTGAGCTTTCAATAAAAGAAAAAATGGATCTAATTTTAACCAAACAGGGTATTATTATTGAATCTGTTTTAATGAAAAGTATTCAATTGCCACCCGGTTTGGCTTCCTCTATTGAACAAAGATTGCAGGCCGAACAAGATGCAATGCGTATGGATTTTTTAAAGCAACAAGCCGAGCGACAAGCCGAAATAAAAATAATTGAAGCCAAAGGCGAACGAGATGCTCAAAAAATACTGTCAGAGGGTTTAACCCCAGAAATTATCAAAATTAAAAGCATTGAAGCTTTTAAACTATTATCGGATTCTCCTAATTCAAAAATTATTATTACCAACGGGACTACCCCGTTTTTAATAACACCTTAAACTAAAAAAAGGATTTAGTTTAGAAAACAACCTAAAACCAACCCACATAAAAAAAGGCTGCCCGAAGGCAGCCTTTTTTTGGTTAAAAGTATTGGTATTGGTATTATTGTCCAACCATTAAATTTTTAGAAAAACCAACAAAAAAATAGAAAACGCACACAAATGATAAAGCCCAATTACTATATTTTGATTGGCGTATTTTTGAGTAAACACAAACACACAAACATAATTTACTGACTTATTGCTTAATAAACTTGATACTGTTTATAAGCACATTGTCTAATAAAGTTTGTATAGTGTACAATCCACTTGCAAAACTACTTAAATCTATTGTCTCGGCAGTGCTAGTTGCATTTTGTGTAGCTATTAATTTACCGTCTATGCCTACTATTTTTATTTGCATGCGTTTTTTTAAGCCGCTAATGTTTATTTCATTAATGGCAGGGTTAGGGTAAATAATTAAATCAATTTTGCCATCGGCAAAATTGATTTCCCTTATTTCACTGAAAGTTATTTTTCCATCGCTATCTTTAGTTAATAGTCTATAATAATTGATACCTTTTGATAGATTGCTGTGGAGAAAGCTATAATATTTTAAAGTAGTAGAATTGCCTGCCGCAGCTACGACACCTATTTTTCTAAAGGCTATGGCATCGCTGCTATGTTGCACTTCAAACGAAATGGTATTTTGCTCCAAAGTGGTTACCCATGTAAGCAAGCCTTTGTCAGATTGATTTTGGGCATTAAAACTTAGCAGCGTTATTGGCAATGGGATAGGCGCATTTACGGGTATCGTTATAACACCCCAATTACTCAAACTACCCGTATTGTCCGTTGTTGTAAAGCCAAGACTTACATTGCTTACATTTAGGCTAGATGCCGGGGTAAATACTACAAGTGCTGCCTGAGCAGGGGTAAGTTGTTGCCCTATTGTTAACGGCACACTAGAAATTGATAAAACGCCTTGCGTTGATGGTGGAATACTAATTATATTATAGTGTGCCACCGAACCTGTTGATTCTGCATCATAGCCTGATATAGGTGTGGGTACAAGTGATCCACCTAACGTTATCGCTGCCGTAGTATATGAAATGGACACGGGCGGGTTGTTGATTACAGGAATATTTACATTGGCAATATTGCTGTTTAGGCCTGTATTGTCAGTAGTCTGATATGTAAAGTTTACCGGGCCACTGTACCCAGGGTTTGGATCAAAACTAATGGTGCCAACTTGTGCCGCTGTTAGGGGTGTATTTATGGCCAAGGCCGTGCCAAAACCTGTAGAAGGTGGTGTAATGCAATAATACAATATACCCTGACTTGCTGGTGGCAGTGTTAAAGCATTGTAGATCATCCCTGTTACACCATCCGGATCGGTGGATGTAAGTGCCACAGGCAAGTTGAGATTTGAAGCGCTATTGGCATTAATAGGAGCTGATGTATAATCATAAGCCGTTGGGGGGCTAATAACTACCAATACATGTGGCGGTTGAATTATACCTACAGGAATAGTGAGGTTAGCCGTATTGCTTACTGCACCGTTATTGTCGGTGGCAATATATGTCACTACAATAATACCTGTAAATCCTACTACTGGCGTAAACACCATACTTGCCTGCTGCGCAGGGGTAAGTGTTACCCCATTAGTTACGGTGGTTAATGTGCCGCCTGTGCAAGTTGGAGCTGTTGCACCATTGCTGCAATACCTAAGCGTACCTTGCGTACCTGCATTTGGCGCTGTAGCAATGGTATAAGTTGCCACGGTATTGTTGTCTGTTGCCAAAAGGTTGCTTACTTGCACATTGCTGCTGCCAAGGGGTACTATTAGATTTATAACATCAAAAGCTGTTGGTGGTGGGTTAAGAATTGGGACAGTAGCTACCGATGTGTTAGATACTAAACCAAGATTATCTGTACAAGTAAAATTAAATGTAACCGATGTGCCTAAATTGGCTGGGTCTGGTGTGTACACCAAGCGTGCTGCTTGTGCTATGTTAAGCGATTGCCCTACCGATACTGCGGTAAAGGAAGCAGGTGTTGTGCAAGGCGTACCCGGCAAGCTGCTGCAAAAGTATAAAGTACCTGAGGCTGGTAAACTAGTAACATTAAAATTGTTCACCGCACCATCAGGATCCATCCCTACTAAACCTGTTAAAGGACTGTATGCAGCAGTATTTAATATTGGCGCAGTTGTAACTGGGCTGGTAATAGGAGGCAAATTGCCTGCAGAGCCACTAGGATTTATTACAGGAATGGTGTGCGTAGCAATGTTGCTCACATTAGAATTATTGTCCGTAACCGTAAAGGTAAGGGTGGTATTACCTGTAAAACTTGCAATTGGTGTAAAGTATAAATTGGCTGATTGGGCAGGTGTAAGTGTAGTATTTGCCACCAAGGTAGTTAAACTGCCACCGGTGCATGCTGGCACCACGCCAGTGGGGGCATTGCTGCAATAGGTATAGGTACCCTGAGTAGCAGGATTAGGCACGCCTGCTATGTTAAATTTTGTTTCGGCCATTTTGTTTTTTATATTTTATGTTGAAAGAATACAAAGGTTTTTGCTTGTGGGGGCGGTTTTTTTCTTTT
>JBDNIM010000248.1:0-8884 GCA_041688295.1 Bacteroidia bacterium | reverse complement strand
GTATTTAGATAACTTGTCCCGATTTTTCGGGAGACTGCCGTTAGGCGTCATGCTATGGCAACCGTGCTGAACAAGAACAGACAGACATAAAAATCGAAACATTAACTAATGGAAATAAAATTACCGACCAAAAAAAAATCAGAAGGAGATATTTCAATTAACAATAAAAGTTTAGTTGTTATCGGAGTCAACGGTTCTGGAAAGACAAGATTTTGTTACAAGATTTAAAAAAACTAAATTATTAGACATTAGAAACAAGCAAAACGATAAAAAAAATGCTTTGTCCTAATTAATTTCCTTAAAAGGATTTCTTTGAGTCCAATTGTTGAAATCATTTTGGTCGAAACATCTAATAATTGATTGGGTTAAATATTGTAATACTTTTGAATTTAACCAAGCATAGTTTTGATTGATTTCTGCCATAGCACCCATATTAGATTTGGCTTCTTTGGCTGTTCTTCCTAGTTCAAGTTTAGTCTGTTTTCTATCAATTGCAATTTTCAGTCCATCGTATAAAATATTAAAATAAAGCTGAAATGATTTATTTTTTTCAGTTTCGGTTCCAATATAATGTATTTCCATTTCATTGTTTGGGTAAAAAATATATGAACTAAAGGCAAGCATTTTGCCATCTAAAAAATAGCCAACAATCATAAATTTTTCGCCTAGGTTTCTTTTCATTTCTACAAAATAGTTTTTGTTAAGTTTCGCAAGGTTAAACGATTGTTTTTGAACCAATTGAAGATATAAGTTTTCAATTGCTATCTTATAAATTTCAATAGATTGTAAGTTTAATTCTCGCCTTTCTATGTTTGTCCCTGATTGAATTATTTTATGAAGTCTTTGTTTGTATTTTTTTGCAAGCGATTGCTCATAGTTAGAAAAAGTTTGCCAGTCTTTTCTTATTTCTAATAGCATTGTAGCATCCGTATTGAAGGAAATAAAAGGGTGGCATGAAATTAATTTTTTGTTAAAATTCACTTCACTGTCTTTTAATAGAATTCCAAAAATATTCTGATCCTTTTTAATAATGTTTTTTATTTCCAGTAAAATATCTTTTAAATAAATAATATTGTTGCTGTCTTTAAAAAAATAGCCTTCTTGATTCACCCTCAAAATATTCCCACATATAATAATCGAATCATTTTTGGAAATCAAAAGCTTTACCAAGTATTTTCTAAATTGGCTTTCAAATTTGATGTCTTTTAAATCTATTTTAACAATTTGTATTAATAAACATCCAATAAACAACCTTTTTTTATAAATGGAAACATATTGTTGTTTTAAGTTTTGCAATCGGCTGTTTTCGATAGCCAATAAGTCATGGTAGAGCAAATGGTGGTAATTTGGCAAATTGTTTGACCACTCGGCCACAACACTATTAAAATTATCTGTTATTTTATATTCAAATAACTGTTGCTTACATAAAATTGGCATTAATTTTTATCGAGATAATAGGGTTGCATGAGTGTTTTAAAAAAAGTTGTTTCCTTACCTATTGCATCAAACAATTTTTCTTTTATTAGGTTTGGTTCAATGCCTTTTATCTTATAAAAAGAAACTATTTTTCTAAAATTTTTGCCAGGAAGATTATCTATGTCGTAAATAGTTTTAGGAAAAAGATGGTAAGTGGCTGCTTTTTCTATTAAATCATCCATTTCATAATGCGGCATGATTAACCAAAACTCGCCATTTTCTGACATTAAACACTCTGTTTTTTTTAAAAATAAATCAATGTCTAAAGTTTCGTTGTGAATATAAAAATTTTTAGTTTGATTTTCGCTCTTTAAGTTATTAGTAAAATAAGGGGGATTACTAATTATTAAATCAAACTTGGTCTTAAATTGATGGTTTATAAAATCGTCATGAATAAGTTCAATCTGTTTATTAAACATGCTTTCATAGATGTTTATTTCTGCATTTTTAAAGGCTGCTTCGTTAATTTCAATTGCTAATATTCTAGAGCCCACATTTTTTTGAGCCACCATAAGACTCAATACGCCTGTGCCAGTGCCTATGTCTAAAATATTTTCAGCATTAGTTTTATTACAAAGAGCCCCCAATAAACAAGCATCGGTTGTAATTTTTAATCCTATTTTAGGGTTAAGTATTTTAAATTTTTTAAACTGAAAAAAAGATTCGCTCAATTACAAAATAAGCATTGCATCGCCATAGCACAAGAATTTATATTTCTTTTCTATGGCTTTTTTATAAGCTTCAATAACGAAATCATAGCCGCCAAATGCTGTTGAAAGCATCATTAAGGTGCTTTCAGATGCATGAAAATTTGTTATAAAAGCGTTTGCAATAGAAAAATCAAACTCGGGAGAGATAAATTTATCTGTCCAACCCTCGCTTGGATTTAAAGTGCCTACTGAAGATACAGAAGATTCTATAGCTCTCATGACACCAGAACCAACTGCAACAATTTTTTTATCGTTTAGTTTAGTTTGGTTTACCAAAGCAGCAGTTTCTGAAGAAATAAAGTAACTTTCAGAATCCATTTTATGTTTGCTTAAATCCTCAACTTCAACATTCCTAAATGTTCCTAATCCTTGATGAAGCGTAATGTTTGATGTATTTACGCCTTTAATATCTAAACGCATCAAAAGCTCTCTTGTAAAGTGCAAGCCAGCCGTTGGTGGCGCTACTGCACCATCTTCCGTTGCAAATATTGTTTGATAACGCTCGTCATCAAGTTCATTTGCTTTTCTATCTATGTATTTTGGAATTGGTGTTTCACCAATTTTTTTTACCACTTTGTTGAAATCTTCTTTGTCGCCATCAAACAAAAAACGAATGGTTCTGCCTCTGCTTGTCGTGTTGTCAACAACTTCTGCTACTAAATCATCGTCACCGAAATAAAGTTTGTTGCCAACTCTTATTTTTCTTGCAGGATCAAATAAAACATCCCATAATTTCAAATCACCATTTAATTCTCTCAATAAAAAAACCTCGATTTGAGCACCAGTTTTTTCTTTGTTGCCATACATTTTTGCTGGAAAAACTCTTGTATTGTTCAACAACATTAAATCACCTTCTTCAAAAATGTCAAGAATATCTCTAAAAACAAGGTGTTTTATAGTTTGTGTTTTTCTGTCCAAAACCATTAATTTGCTGTCGTCTCTGTTCTTTCCAGGTGTTTGGGCAATTAGGCTTGGTGGTAATTCAAATGTGAATTTTGATAATTTCATTGGGATATAAGTTAGCTAAAAAAGTTTGCAAAATTAAGGTCTTTTACCCAATTTGTCAAATCTAATTTCGGCAATGATTTTTGGTTTTTTTAAGAAATCGAGTTTCTCACGCGCTGAGAATACAATCTAACGGCTTGCGTTACATTAACATTTTCTTCAAGCATAATTTGTTTGATGTAAATTGCTGCTAAAACATGTGTTAATTGTTCGCCCTCATCCGTGCCTTCTATTTCAATTTCTAAAATATTTTCGTTTAACAAACAATCTTCTGCTTTTTGCAAATCATCTATTGAATATTTTTCAACTATCGATTTTATGACACCAATATTCATAACTGAGAAATCAAATCAATGAAGCTTCCTTCTTTTGTCGTACTTATTTTCCCTACTAATTCTCCATTTTTAAAAATAGCAAAGAAGGGTAGTGTGTCAACACCAGCAATTTGTCTTGCCTCTGGGCATTGTTCTGCATTGATGTCTAAAAACGAGATATGTTTAAACCTTTCATCTTCACTCAATCTTTTATATTTGGGACTAAATAGTTTGCAACTGCCACACCAGTCAGCATAATATTTTACAACTACATTTTCATTGTTTTTTAAATCCGTTGCAAATTCTTGATCGTTTGATATTTTAATAGCCATTTTTATTTGTATTGATTAATTAAATCCATTAATTGATTTTCTTCTGTGTATCCAATTTTTTTGTCTAATACTTTGCCGTTTTTAAAAAACATTAAAGTTGGTAGGTTTTGAATGGCATATTCTTGAGCCAAAGTAGGATATTCGTCTGTGTCTATCATATAAACTAAGCAATCATTTATTAAAGTAGTTTGCATTTTTTCAACATAAGGTGCCATTCTTTGACAAGGGCCACACCAAGTTGCATTAAAATCAACCATTACTAATTTATCCCCTTTTATCGCTTCCTTAAAAGTAGAAACATCTTTATTATTTATTGTTCCACTATTATTTGAAATTGCCACTTCTGGAGCGGTTATTTCATACCCTTTGCTTTTCCATTCCTTAATGCCTCCATCCAGATTTACAATATTCTTAAAGCCCAATGCACTTAATTCGTTGGCTGCTTTCAAACTCCTTTTGCCAGACAAGCAATACACATAAACAGGCATTTCTTTGTATAGTTGTCCTGCTTTTTCGATAAAATCATTACTGTTGATGTCTATATTGATAGCGTTTTTCAAGTGTCCAGATTGGAATTCTTCAGCTGTTCTAACATCAATAACTTGAATATTTTCTACTGTTTCTATGGCTGTTTTAAATTTTTCAGCATCTAAACTGCTGCTGTTAGATGCACTTTTGCAAGCAAAAAGCGCAATAGATAGTATAATAAATAAGTTTTTCATTTGTGATGCAAAGATATTGCTTTTGTTTTTATTGATAAAATTGATATTGTTCATGTTGATATAGTTATTTGCTATTTAAAAAGGTTGCCTAATCCGCCAAGTCCTCCAGTTAACTCCGACATTTCTTTTAAACTTTGTTGTTCTGCCGATGACAGACATTTGTTAATCGCTTCGCAAAGTGTTTTTTCTAGAGTTTCTTTGTTGTTCAATAATTCGTTAGAAACATGGATATTAATAATTTGTCTATTGCCGTTGCAGTCTATTGTAACTCCTTTATGTTCTTCGGTTACAATAATAGTGCCTAGCTTTTCTTTCAAGGCTTCTGCTTTTTTTTTCATTTCTAAGATTTGAGAAATATTGCCAAACATAAGTTCAAATGTACTATAATTTATTTAGATTTTATAATCATAAATTTTAGTTTTGTAGCTGTAAGTTTTTTTGTTTTCTAAAGTAATTAATATAGTAATTTCTTTGTCTAAATAATTATCTAGTTTAATTATTGGTTCCCAAACAATGGTGTTTAATCCATATCCATTTTCAATAATTTCTTGTTTCAATTCAATATCGTTTCCTTCATTATCAGCCATTTTTACGGTTGCTTCTTTTAAATTTTGATTAATAGAAAAGCTCCATTTTCTAAATAAAAGCATCTTTGAAACTCCGTTTTCTGGAGGCCAAGCAATAAATTGATTTTTATACTTATTGGTATCTAATTCTCTGCTGTGGTCAATGGCTTTAATTATGGTGTAGTTTTTAGAAGCTCCAATTCCTAAAAATTGCGATTTTGGATACAATAACCATCTTCTGTTACCCACCGTTGGGTGATTTTGTCCCATTGCTGCCGTTATGGCAATGGCAGGATTAAGTTCTTTAATTAAAATAGCATCTTTTAAAGCATCGACCCCAGCCGGAATATAACAACGCCAACCATCGTTAGGCACATGACTCAAACTTTTATTGGCTTCGCACATCATTGCACCAATCTCTGCAAATAGATTGTCTTGTTTTGCAAATACAATATCTTCAGTCAATCCAGCATTTCTTCTAAAATAATTTAATCTATTTTCAAGCAACAAATTTATTTGGGGCGACATTTTGCCTGGTTTGCATGAATCTAAAACGCCATTCCAATTAAATTCAACAGCATTTGGGTCATTTTTTCCTTTTATACTAATTCTACTGCCAAAATAATTCACCTTAAAGTCTTTTTCTAAAATGGTTTTCCATAGTGGTTCAAGCTGTTTACTATTCAAGTTTGATAGTTTTTTATATTCATAATAAATTCTCCTAGCCAATTTAAAATCGGCACTATCAGAAGCTTCGTTTATCAATTGCAATCTGAAATCAATTCCTTTTTGCCTAAAATCTAAATCTTTGCTCGAAGATTTTAAACCCTGATCATTTAAAATTATCATTGGCAAAAGTTGATAATACGGCTGCGGTTTTTTGTTTTCAGTCTTTGTGTAGTTATTTCTTTCAGAATTGTTGCTTGTTATTTTCGGATTCAATTCTATCATTTTTAAAAAAACAATTTCAGCGATAGCAGGCTTTTCTTGTGTTAAATTTACTAAATGGATTTTACTATTGGTTTGGTTTGGGCGAGGGAAATGACTACTAACAAATGTTGAATAACAAGCATCCCTTAAATTATATGTTGCAAAATAATTGCTTAATGCAGGAATAAATTCCTCTTTGCTCATTCCTGCAAAAATATCGTAGTTTTTTATTAGAGCCAATGTTTTCAATCTTTTTTTTGCAATTTTAGCATCAGAAAATTTCAACAAAATACTGTCAAAAGCCCTTTGTTCATAAGATTTTGCCAATCCATTCAGCATGAAAATATAGATGGAGTTTTGTTTGTGATTTAAAAACGAATCGCTCGGAAAATCCCTTAATCCGCTTTCTACAGCCACCATATAATCTTCGCTAGGCAAAATTTTGTTTAAATTATATTTTGTTAAAGCATAAGTTAAATCTGAAAGAAAAGGATCTTGAGGCGATATCTCTCTTCCTTTTTTAACATATAAATAAGCACTGTCATACAATTGCTTTTTAAAATAATATTCCCCCAATTTTTTAAAGGGTTCTTTAAAATAGCCCATTGTTCGCATTGTGCTATCCGAATAGGCAGTGTAAATGAGTTCGCTCGCTATTTTAAAATAAGGAATACCTTCGATTTTTTGATCCATTTGCCAATAACAATCGCCTACAAATAAATAAGATTGTGTATCATTATTAAAGAAAATATTATCTTTTAAAAGAGGCAATGCTTTGCCATATCTTTTTTGATAATAGGCATCAAAACTTTCTTTTTTGTTTTTTGCAATTATTTGATTGAAAAAATCCTGGTGTTTAGCGACATATTCTTTTTTTTCATAATCATTAGAAAAACCATTTAATGCTTTTTGCGCAAAATTTATGGCATCTTTGTATGCTTTAGGATATTTATCGCTGTTGCTTGAATTTTTTGAAATTTCGAAAGCAATTTTAGATTTAAGTAAAAATACATCTTTGTTATTTTTTGTTTCTGGATTTTCTAAGCATTTATCAATAGTTTTGTTAGCACCAAAATAGTTTTTGGATAGGTATGCTTTTTCTGCTTTTTGATAGTTTTTTAACTGTCCGTAACCAATGGACGAAAAAATTAGAGTAAAAAAAATTAAGTAGTATTTCATTGTTTATATTAAAATTAAAAAGGTGTTATTTTATTGTGTTGCTAGTATATAATTTTTGCACACTCCAAGCCTTTGCTTTTTCCGAAAATTTGTTTTTTGTGTTTTCCCAAGTGGTTTTAAATAAATCTGAATGTCGATAGTTTTCTAAATCTTGTTCTGAATTCCAAATACTGTATGTGAATAAAATATTAGGATTAGAAATGTCTCTCCAAAGCTCTAAATGTTGGCAACCTGCTTGAATTCTTATTTTGTTTTTAACCTCTTCAAAAAGCGCTAAAAAAGCTTCGGTTTTAGAGTCTTCAAAAGTCATTTTTACGATTCTATTTATCATATTTTTCAATAATTAGGTTGGTGTCTTCCTTTATTCTCAGTAGTTTTCTGGCATCTCCCATGTTGATAATTAATTTTAAATAGCCAGCTTTGCTAAACAACACGCCTGGCATTCCTTCTGCAATTTCTGAAATATTGTTTGCTATTTTTGTGCAAATTAACCCTGTATAATGCTGAACTTTAACCTCAAAAGCTTGGTTGCCAATAAAATTATCGATGGTTTCTTTTGTCAAATCAAAATAGCAATTTCCATGGTGATTGATATGAATTACTTGAGAACGAATAAAATCAGGGTTAATAGTAAGCTTTTTTCTATTAATAAAAACAAAGTTTTTCGTTTTTGGCAATTCTGATAAATCATTTTTATTAACACATTGAAGAGCAAGTTGAATATTGTTTTCATCAACATAATGAACATTATTGTAATCAGGATTTTCAAAAATCAATGTCAAAAGTCCATTATCAGGCAAAATATAAAAATTTAAATTGTGTTTATATACAATTAGTTGTTTGGTTTTTCCTACTTTTATTATTAATGTGTAAGGTTGATTATTGCTAGTTTTTATGCTTCGGGCAATAAAAGCGGCTTCAGAAATGTTATTTAATTTTATTTGATGATAGTAATCTATGACATTTGCTTCATTATTTTGGGCTAATATTTCCCCCTTTAGTAAGCCAATGCTATGGGTTACATAAAAATTATCGGATATTATAAAAAACAAGCGCAATATGTATTATTTTCGTTGCAAAAATATAGAGTAATTCACCAATTAAAAAAAGTATTTAAACATTGTCAGAAAAAATTGTAACAATCGAAGATATACAGCCTCAGGAGTTGTATGGGAGTAACGAAGAGAATTTGAAAAAAATAAAAATCAGGTTTCCAAAATTAAAAATAATAGCGCGAGGGCAAGAGATTAAAATCATTGGTGAAGAGTCAGAAACTAATCTTTTGATTGAAAAATTGAAGGAGTTGATTGATATTCTTTCTAAAGGAAATGTCGCTGATGATACTTTACTTAACCGTGTTTTTGGAAATATTGATGGCAGTTTATCAAAAACGAATGTGGTTGTAAATTCCGAGCAGGATAGCAATGTTATTTTGCATGGTATAAATGGAAAACCTATTAAAGCCAGAACGGTTAATCAAATTAAATTAGTAAGGGAAATAGAATCCAATGACATTGTTTTTGCGCTTGGGCCTGCCGGCACGGGTAAAACTTACACAGCAGTTGCTTTGGCTGTAAGAGCATTAAAAAACAAAGAGATTAAACGCATCGTGTTAACCCGTCCAGCGGTGGAAGCAGGTGAGAATCTTGG
>JBDNIM010000247.1:0-3761 GCA_041688295.1 Bacteroidia bacterium | reverse complement strand
TGACCCAATTTTAGCAAATGGTTGAATCGTATTATCCTCCAATATGAAATTATTGTCGCCTAATGGGTTATTAGTTAAAAAATTGCATTTTGGGCTAATATAGTTTGGCATCAAATAGCCATAAGATTTCACTCTATTGTATAACTGCTCCCTAATCCCATTCATCTTACTGTAACCCACTGCAACAAAAGCATCATAATTAGAGATTGGATGCGTATTAATCAATTCTTCTAAAATAAAAACAGGCAAATTATAGAACTCGGGGTCTATTATAAAAGCTTTATCTATAGCAAAGCCAACAACCTCATATTCTGTGTCCTTTTGAAAGTAAAATGCAGCCAATTTGGCATTATTTGACAAGCCAACTATCACTATTTTCTTTGTTTTAATCATAAATTAATTTTTTTATCAACGATATAAAGGGGTCTGTTTTTAACTTGTTCAAAAGCTTTGCCTATATATAATCCTAAGATTCCATTGCTTAATAAAATTAATCCAGCAGCAAAAGAAATTGCTACAAATATACTTGGCCAACCAGGAGAAAACCCATTCATAAAATAAAGTAAAATAATAGCAAAACCTATTAAGAAAGACAGTAAAGAGATAATGAAACCAAAGTAGATACTTAGTTTAAGTAATTTATTAGAATGAGAGGTTAAACCTTGCAAGGCTAATGAAATCATTTTATATAAAGTATAACTTGATTTCCCTTCAAATCGCTTGTCATGTTGAACAAAAATATGTGTTTGTGAGAACCCAACCCATTTAAGCAACTGCACATAAAGCCTATCTCTTTCATTTAACTGCAAAAATGCTTGTGCAACTTTTTTATTAAACGCCACCATTGACCCCCCATTTATATCGAATCTTTTATCAGCCAAAATAGAAATTAGCTTGTTATAAAGAAAGCCAGTAATTTTCTTAAATAGTCCATGTTCTCTTGCTATTCTTTTTGTAAAAACAATGTCATACCCGTCTTTTAGCTTTGCTACTAAATCAACAATAGCGTTTGGGTTATCTTGTAAATCGCAATCCATAATGATTATATAATCCCCAGAACAAAATTGCAAACCAGCTGTGATTGCATAATGCTGCCCAAAATTTCTACTTAATTTAATCCCTTTAACTTTATTCGTTATTTTTGCATTTTCTAAAATCCTTTCCCAGCTATCATCCCCACCCCCATCTTCTACTAAAACAATCTCGTAATCATCTGTAATTTTATCCGCTGCCGCTCCAATTCTTTTTACAAGTTCATCAACTATCGTTGCAGCTTTATATACAGGACTAATAATGCTTAATTTTATTTGTTCCATTTCAAAAAATCATTGGATTGTTGTCCTTCATTAAATATTAAATCTAAAATACTAACACCGTGCTCAAATGGCTGATGTAATTGAGAGTATTCTTCATAGTTTGCATAGTCCCAATAACGCACATCAATGCCTTCTTTATTAAAAAGAGATTCGTCCATATAAACTTTAGCCGCTGGCCCTGAATAATATGCTTGTGCTTCTAAAGCCTTGCATATATCCACCAATCTTTGTGTTTTTTCTTCTGCCAAAATGAACTCTGAGGAAAGCTTAATTTCTGTTTTAATACCAAGAAAACTATTAATATTATTAATAAAATGTAAGTTAACCTCGGTCAGATAGTCAAAATTACAAGTTTTATATAAGCTTTCAACCCATTCTGACATTTCTTTGAAACATGGCGCATCTTTATAGTTTTGTTTCAATACATCCCAATGTGAATTGGCCCATTTTTTATCGGCAATTTTGGTATCACAAATTTTCTGAAAATACTTCCCGCTAACTTCTACAGGAATGCTTAGCCATTTCAACCCTTGATTTGTTTTTATAAGGTTTCTATTTCGCCAATCTCTTTTGGTATATTGCATGTCGTCAAAAACCACAAAAACATCTACCATTCCAATGCTGTCGAAGTATCCCTTCCATGGAATATAATTAGACTGCGTAATCAATACTTTTTTCATATTTTTTTGTTTTTTAAAACATAATATCTGGCGTTGTTTTTAAAAAAACTGCAGGATTGCCTGCCCACACTTCATTATCTGGAATATCTTTAACAACTACTGCACCCATTCCAGTTATCACTCTATTGCCAATTACACATTTTTGTCTAATTTGGGTATTCCCCCCAATAAAACAATCATTTAATATCTTTGACCCACCCGCCATCACTGTCCCACAAACAAGCACGGAATTTTCTCCAACTGAAGCATTGTGTCCTATATGGACATGATGGTCAATCGCAGACCCTTTGCCGACTTTCGTTGTACCCAATGTTCCTTGATCTATGTTTACAAAGGGATAGATATGGACATTGTCATCAATCACAACTTTCCCTAAATGAGGAATATGTACTAATTCGCCATTTTTGCCTTTATAGTATCCCAATCCTTTGCCACCTATTGTTGATGACTCTCTAATTTCGCAATTTTTACCTATTGTTACACAATCAAAAATCTTTACAAACTCACCAATTTCTGTATCATCTCCAATTTGACAAGCTCCAATAATTGAGTATGCACCAATTCGTACATTTTCACCTAATTGACAAGCATCATCTACAATAGCGGTTGAATGTATAAATGACCCTTTTTGCTTTGCTGTTGTAATATCTAAAATATATTTATTAACATATAAATATAATATTTTCGCATCTTCGTAAACCACAAAAAGCTTGTCTTCTATACTACCTTTAAACAATAAGTAGGATGATGGAGTGCATAGAATACAAGTAGCTTTTGTAACATTTATTAGAGTTACTTCATCTTTCACACCTGGCTTTATCCAAGTGATATCACCTTCTTTGCATTCATAAACCGATTGTATGCCTGAGAATGTTAAATTTTTGTTCCCGTAAAATAAACAATCTTCAGAAAAAAGGACTTGCAAATCTTTATAAGTGATATTTAATTTCATTAGTATAAAATTCTTTTTATTTCAAATGCTTCTGCATAATTTGTTTGCACTTGTGTTCCTCTGGTAATTGACAGCGACCTAATAAAAGTTTCGTTGGCATATGGTCTATGTGCTTGTGACTTGTATTTTTTCAATGCGTTTATTTTTGCTTCTACATTTTTTTCATCCAATTTTATGAACATACTTGTATTCATACTAAAATTATTCCAAGGCAACTCGTAGCATAAAATCGAACAAAATTTAAAGGCTCTAATACCTTCTTTATATATTGTTTCATGGTCTTGATGCACATCATTTGAACAAGGCATAAACACTAAATCAGGCTGAATTAGATCTCTGTAATAAATCATTTCATTCAAAATGTCCTGTCTTCTAAAATTAAATGTTCGGACTTCATATTTCAATAAAATTAAATTTTCAGGTTTGATTCCTAAAATTTTTGTCGCTTCTTTAACCTCTGTTATTAATATATCGCTTGGAAAGTGCTTTAAAACAGACTGTTCGCAGGCAGAGAAAGCTATATAATAAACCTCCGCCCCCTCTTCCAAAAAACGGTTAATTGCTCCTCCACAACCCAATTCACCATCATCTGTATGTGGCGCTAATATTACAACTCTTTTATATTTCATTTGTCATTGTTTAACTCTTTATTATCTTTCAATAGGAAAATGCTTTGTATTTAATCATAATAAAATAATGATTCTAGGAACAGCCTTCTTATCAAATTCTATAATTTATTTAATTCTAATAATAATCGTTTCATCTTTACCTCATAATCCAAATGTTCTTCAGCATATTTTCTCATTTTTTGAG
>JBDNIM010000246.1:0-3058 GCA_041688295.1 Bacteroidia bacterium | reverse complement strand
TGCTTTAACAGCTACGGCAACGCCAAAAGTGCAAACGGATATTCAAAAAAATCTGGGTATGCAAAAGGCGATTGTATATAAATCATCATTTAATAGACCCAATTTATATTATGAAGTAAAACCAAAAGGCAGCAAAGAAAAGGTTTTTAAAGATATAATTACAGTTATTAAAAATCGCAACGAAAAATCTGGTATTATATATTGTTTAAGCAGAAAAAGAGTCGAAGAAATTGCTGAAATGCTTAGTTTAAATGGAATAAATGCACTGCCATACCATGCAGGATTAGATGCAAAAACCAGGGTAATCAACCAAGATGCATTTTTAATGGAAAACTGTCATGTTATTGTTGCAACTATTGCCTTTGGAATGGGAATAGACAAGCCTGATGTAAGGTTTGTTATTCACTTTGATGTGCCAAAAAGTTTAGAAGGATATTATCAAGAAACGGGCAGAGCTGGCAGGGATGGAATGGATGGCGATTGTATTTTGTTTTATAATCCAAGCGATATAGATAAACTTGAGAAATTCATGAAAGACAAGCCTGTGGCTGAAAGAGAAATTGGCACACTTTTATTGGATGAAACAAGCGCATTTGCTGAAAGTTCGCAGTGCAGAAGACGATCAATTTTAGGCTATTTTGGAGAAGCATTTGAAGAGGAAGATTGTAATAAAATGTGTGATAATTGCAGACATCCAAAACCAAAACAAGAGGTTGGAAATGAACTGGTTTTGCTACTTTCTACTTTAGAATCTTTGAAATCTGAATTTCCGATTTCACATTTGGTAAATTTTTTAATTGGCAAAAGAACTGATTCTATAAAAGACCATGCACACGATAAAATGCCGAATTTTGGTGTTGGAAAAGACAAAGAAAAAATGTTTTGGAACGGAATTGTTCGATTAGGATTGTTGAATGGTTTTATCAATAAAAATATTGAAAAATACGGTTTGGTTAGTATTAATGCAGCAGGACAAAAAGCTATCAAAAATCCTAAAGAATATCAATTGTCTGTGGATACTGAGTATGAATTTGTAACAGACGATGAATTTGAAAATGCAGTTTATGAAAGCATAGCCGATGCTGTTTTAATGAAAGAATTGAAAGATATTTGCAAAAAAATATCTAAAGAAGTTGGATTGCCGCCTTATGTTATTTTTCAAGACCCATCATTGGATGATATGGCGACAAGATATCCAATTACTATGGAAGAGCTTGAAAAAATTCATGGTGTTAATAAAGCCAAAGCAGCTAAATATGGGCAAGATTTTATTAAACATATTGCAAACTATGTAAAAGACAATAATATTGACAGGCCTAGCGATGTTGTTGTGAAAACATCTGGAGAAAAATCAAAGAAAAAAATAGCAATTATTCTTAATATCGATAAAAAAATGGCCTTGTTGGATATTGCCCGAAGCAATGGAATGTCTTATGAGGAATTTATGGAAGAATTGGAGCAAATGGTTTCTAACGGAACGAGCTTAGAATTAAGATATTGTATTGATGAAATTATTGAAGAAGAGTATCAAGAAGAAATTTTCGCTTATTTTAGAATGCAAGAAGAAGACGATTTGGAAAAAGCAGTTTTAGACTTTGATAATGATTTTTCTTTTGAAGAGTTGCAGTTGATGCGCTTGCAGTTTATTAGCGATATGGCTATTTAATTATACACTGTTAGTTACTATATTTCAATTGTTTACAATTATTAACTTAAGTTTGCAGTCATCAATTCTCAGGCATTATATCAATTAGAAAATCTTTTTAAAAAGCTTCAACCTGCTTTGCATTGGTTTTGTTTACAATATGTTAAAAGCAAAGAAGATGCGGATGAAATTGTGAACGATGCTTTTTTAAGTATTTGGGAAAAAAAAGAAACGCTTAAATTTGACGAAAGCCTGAAGTCTTATCTTTATACAACCGTTAGAAACAAAAGTATTAACTTTTTAAGAAAAAAGAAAATAGAATTTTCTTTTGATGATAATATGTATAATGTTTCTAACATTGAAAGCAGTCCTTCTCAAATAATTGAAGGAAAAGAAGTTGCTAAATTTATCAATATTTTTATTGAACAATTGCCCAATAAATGTAAACAAGTGTTTGTTTTAAGTAGAAAAGAACAGATGAGCAATAAGGAGATTGCACAATTGCTTGAAATTAGTCCTAAAACGGTAGAAAATCAAATAGGAATAGCCATCAAAATTATCAAACAAAAGTTAGATAATACCAATAAAACCAAAGCCATAAATTTGAATTTGCCTACTTTTATCGCCTTGTCTTTAATTAGTTTTTACTAACTTGTAGATTTTTATCAAGTTTTTAGCAAACTTGTTTGTGCACAATTTTGATTGTTTGGCTAATTTTGCTTAAATTTGTAACCTTTACGAAAAATGAGAAATATTTTCCTTCTATTGTGTTTGTTACCAATATTTGCTTCTGCACAATTAAAACCGAATTCGTCACCCAAAACTAGTCCCGCTGTTGCAAAACTGGTTGAAAAAGCATTTCAAGAGTATCAAAATTCCAAAGATGACGATTGTAAAAAAACAATTCAACAAATTCAAAAGTTGGACCCTAACAATCGTGATGCTTTTTTAATTTTAGCAAACCTTGCTATGTTCGAAAAGGAATATGAAAATATGTGGTCTAATTTGAATAAAATATTGAAAAAAAATCCTAAAGAAACAGATGTTTATTCAAATTTTGTTATGTCGCATATCAATAATTTTGTGTTGCCTGATAGCATAAAGGCCGTTATGTGCAGGCGTTCTATAAAGTTGAACAGTGCGCAAGCAGAGCCTTATGCAACTCTTGGTATGGTAGCTGCCATTTCTGGATATTATAAAGATGCAATTGTGTTTTTTGAGTTATCTGAAGATAAATATTGGAAGGATATTAACACAAAACCAGTTATTATGTTAACCCATGCTAGATGCCTTTATTCTAATGGTGATACAATTTTGGCTTTAGATAAAGTCAACCAAATTTATGACAAGGCCAAAGGAAGTGATAAATATACTTCTCTGTTTTTGATAACTAAATATTTAATGGATTTAGGC
>JBDNIM010000030.1:0-3175 GCA_041688295.1 Bacteroidia bacterium | reverse complement strand
TTTTAGATGGCAAGTTTTGTTTTTTCATTTTTTGTATTAAAAAGAACGCATTTTAATAATAAATGTGGGACATTCAACTAATTAATGCATCCTTATAATGCAAAATTAGTTCATTTGGAGTACAAAAACCCAATTTTTTTGTGGACTGCTATTTAAGTTACTTTGTTTTTCTAAAAGTAGTCTGCTTTCGATGTTTTGGAGTTCAATTTTTTTTGGTATAAATTGTCTTATCAATTTATTTTGATACTCATTTAGACCTCTTTCCCAGCTTGCGTATAGATGAGCAAAATTGTATTTACAAGCTAATTTTTTAGCTATTGTTTGGTGCTCAAAAAACTCTCTTCCATTTTTAATTATTCTTTTTTTTACTATCGTTAGGGTTGCATTAATTAGTTGAATCTAACCTAAGCTGGAAAAATTGAACGGGAAGTAGGAAGTCCGAGGCTGGAAGTTTTTAGCTAGAGGAGTTAGGATTTTAAAATTAGTGATTTAAGGTTTTAAATATTACTTTTGTGCCACCGAGTAAGCAATGGCCTTTGACCACAAAAAACATATTGATTGCGATTATTGTGATAAGCGATTTACTAATATTATTTGTAATCCTAAAAATGATTCTCTTGGAAATATAAATAAAGAAAAAGTTTGCAGCCAATATAAAAAAGGGGAGGTTATTTTTAAAGAAGGTTCCATCCCTTTTGGTGTCTTTTGCGTAAATTTTGGTAAAATAAAATTAACTAAACAAGGCATAGATGGAAAAGAACAAATCATTAGGTTAATAAAAGAAGGCGACTGGGCTATCGTTCTTTGTTAAGTGGCGATAAATACAGCGCTTCGGCAATAGCAATCGAAGATTGTGGCGTTTGTTTTATTCCAAAAGAATTGTTCCTTAGTATTTTGCAAAAAGACAGCTCCCTAACCATGGAAATGCTAAAACTATTGTCCGATGACTTAAGAAAAGCCGAAGTTCAAATTACACACTTAGCGCAAAAACCTGTTAGAGAACGCTTAGCAGAATCGTTATTGTTTATAAAAGAAACTTATGGATTTGAAGAAGATGGCAAAACTATAAATGCTTTGTTTTCTAGAGAAGATATAGCCAACATAGTTGGCACAGCAACAGAAACGGCCATTCGCCTCTTGTCCGAATTAAATAAAGAAAATGTTATTCTGTTAAAAGGGAAAAAGATTTCTATTGTAGATTTCCCCAAATTGTTAAAAATTGCTAATTTAGAGGACTAAACTATGATAAAAATCATATTCATTCCTTTTTCTTGTCATTTTTAAAATTGTTTTAAAGGCACATTTTTGCATCTCTTTTATTTCAAAAAAGAAAAGATGCAGAAAAAAAACATTTATGAGGATTTAATTTGGCTGGATGAAGAAACATTCATTTCTAAATTGTTTTCTGATATTTATCCTGAATATTTTAATCTTTTAACAAAAATAAGAGAGGAATTGAGCCCAATATATAACGAACCCTTTGCGGCAATCACTAAATGTATTTTCCAAAAAATAGTGTTTGAATGGGATGAAATATATCGAAAGGAAAAGTTTTTTTTATTTCCATATCTTGTTTTTCTGAAGAAAGAAAATAAAAAGTCAGAGTCTGACCATGCATTTAATTTCATTCAGCCTAATTATAAAAGCCTCGTGGATTTACTTTCTGAGCTTAAAGCAAACTTAACTTCTACAAAAGAATTGTTGTCAGGTAATTATGATAATATTTTAAATAAAATTGAAGTTTTTGAGCATAATATTACAAAATTGCAAGCCATTAAAGAAGATTCTTTATATCGAAAATATTATAAATTATTAATTTAATGGAGAAATTAAATTTAGATATCGAACAAAAAAGCGTTTGTTTTCATTGTGGCGAATTGTGCACCGCAAATGAAAAGGTGTTATTCAACGATAAATTGTTTTGTTGCAATGGTTGTCAAAGGGTTTATGCATTGTTGCATCAATATAATTTAGATGAATACTATTGTCTAAACGAAATGCCTGGTTCACAAAAAAAAGCAAATTCATCCGAAAAATTTTTGTTTCTTGATGAACAATCAGTGGCAGCATCTCTCATCTCTTTTAAAAACAATGAACTAACAAAGGTTACATTTTATTTGCCCCAAATTCATTGTAGTTCTTGTCTTTGGTTGCTAGAAAATTTAAAAAAAATTAACAAAGGGGTCATTTTTTCTCAAGTTAATTTTACGAAAAAAGAGGTTTCTATTGCTTTTAATCACAATGAAATTACATTAAGGCAGCTTGCCGATTTATTGTCTATTATTGGATATGAACCATATATTTCAATGAATAGTGGCAATAAAACCAATGTGAAAACGGATAAAAGCAATATTCTGAAACTTGGGTTAGTTGGGTTTTGTTTTTTAAATATTATGTTAATCAGCTTTCCCGAGTATTTGGGATTGAAACTAACGGACGATGCTGTTTTAACAATTTTTTTTAGGTATATGAACCTTTTTCTTGCATTGCCTGTCTTTTTTTATGGCTCTTCCGAGTTTTTTATAACAGCCTATAAAGGTCTAAAACAAAAATACTTGAACATAGATGCCCCAATAGCTTTGGCGGTTTTAATCACATTTGTAAGAAGTATTTATGAGGTGGTTTCTAATACAGGTTCAGGTTATTTTGACAGCATGAGCGGCATTGTTTTCTTTATGTTAGTTGGAAGAATTTTGCAATCCAAAACATCGAAATCTATTCAATTTAACAGAGATTATCAATCTTATTTTCCAATTGCCGTTTCAGTTGTAAATAGCGGCAACAAAATAGCAACAAAAATTCAAGAGCTTAAAAAAGACGATGTTTTATTTATTCATCATCATGAATTAATTCCCGTAGATGGTATTTTAAGCAAAGGAAATGCAACCATAGATTATAGTTTTGTAACGGGCGAAAGTGTTGCAACACCCGTAAAAATTGGAGAACTTGTTTATGCAGGAGGAAAGGTTT
This sequence comes from Bacteroidia bacterium, assembly GCA_041688295.1. Lineage (GTDB taxonomy): Bacteria > Bacteroidota > Bacteroidia > NS11-12g > UBA955 > JABMMZ01. The sequence goes on along the minus strand of JBDNIM010000030.1, from coordinate 205 downwards.
TGGCAACCAATATTGAAATAATTGCAAGCATGCCTTTTTCGCAAAGTGGATTTATTAAGCTTTGGGAAAACATTGCGTTCAAAGAAACTAAAAGAAATAAGGCGGTTGTTATAGATAATATTTCAAAATATTTTTCAATCATTGTGCTTTTAATTGCATCAGTGGCATTTGTCTATTGGCAAATTTTTGATGCTCGTCTGTCTTG
>JBDNIM010000245.1:0-2489 GCA_041688295.1 Bacteroidia bacterium | reverse complement strand
GGTTTTGCCACAATTAGAGGGCGAATACACCAAAGGATACGACAGATTAACAAACGGATTAATGACAAGATTATTTGTTGGTTATCAAGCCATAGACGAAAATCAGATGCTAAACTTTCATGCAGGATTGGAATGGATGTCTGGATTTACACACAACCAAAGGGCTTTTAATTTTGATACCCGAACAGCCGAAACAAGCTTAAGGCGCGACAACATGATAGGGCTAAAAGTAGGGCTGAGTTTCTCAATTCAAGGTAGAAAAACTGGCACAAGAAAAGGACAAGAAGATAAGTTTTTTGAATAAATGTTGGTTTTATATTCCATTATTTTAAATTTATTAAATGCACTGCTTTTGCCAGCATCTTTTCTTTTAAAAAAAGGAAAACTTTCAGACTTTATTAAAGGTAGGCTGAACCAAAACTTTGATTTACTGCCCAATAAATCAGGCAAACGCTATTGGTTTCATTGCGCAAGTTTGGGTGAGTTTGAGCAAGCGAAGCCATTGATTGAACAAATAAAAAAGAGCGATACAAACACATCTGTTGTAATTTCTTTTTTCTCGCCATCGGGATACAATTATCAGAAAAACTTTCCACTTGCCGATTTTGTTTTCTATTTGCCACTTGACACAAAACACAATGCCAAAAAAATAATAAAAGCCATTCAAGCAGATTGCGTAATTTTTATAAAATATGAAATTTGGTATCATTTAATTACCCAAACAAATAAACAAAACATTCCGTGTTTTTTGGTTTCTGCTGTTTTTAGAGAGAGTCAATTTATTTTTAAACCAATGGGCAGATGGCTGTTAAAAGTGCTGCCACTTTATAAAAAAATCTTTTTGCAAAACGAAGAATCAGCCATTGTTTTGAAAAAAAACAATATTTCAAACTATGAAATAGCAGGCGACACAAGATATGACAGAGTATTTGAAATAGCATTAAATGCTGTTGAAAACGATACATTAAAGGAATTTGTGGGAGCAAACAACTGCTTAATTCTTGGAAGCAGCTGGCCACAAGAAGAAAAACTGCTTTTTGAATATTTAAAAACCGACAACTGTATTTCTAAAGTCATTATTGCTCCGCACGATGTTTCGGAAACCCGCATTAATGAAATTGCCAACCACTTTGCATCTCTAAAACCGCAATTATACACAATTTTCGACAGCAGCCAAACGACTCAAATTTTGATATTAGACACCATAGGACAATTGTCCAATGCTTATCAATATGCCACAGTTGCATTAGTGGGCGGTGGTTTTGGCAAAGGGTTGCATAATATACTAGAACCATTGGCGCACAATGTGCCAGTCATTTTTGGACCCCATATAGAACGATATCCAGAAGCCGGTATGTCAATTAAAGCAGGGGTAGCCATTTTCTTAGAAGAAAATGGGTTATTAAAAGAAGCTATCGAAAAGCATTTAAGACAATTGAGCAGCAAAAGCAAAGATTTTATTGCACGAAATATGGGCGCGACCGATAAAATAATTGCTCAAATACTATAATTTTTTTGCATTGAAATCTTGTACCATTTGCCAAAAAAGGTTGGCTTGATTTTCTAACATTTTGTAACCATTCATTGCTGATGCTCCTTTTTCTGTAAAAATTTTCATCATTTCGGTTTCTGATGGGTTATATACCAAATCATAAAACAACATACCGCTATTTATTTTGCTGTAAGGCAATTCCAACAATTTAGAAGAATTGCCATCCATGCCCACAGGCGTGGTGTTGATGATTAAATCATAGTTTGCAAATTGGTTTTTGCTTAAGTTTTGGTAGTTAAAAGCCCCGTTTCTAGTTATGATATCAAAGGGCACTTGCATGCTTTTTAGCGCATATTGAACTGCCAAAGAAGCGCCACCATTACCAAGCAATAAAGCATTTTTAAAAGATTTCTCTAAACTCATTAAACTCATTTTGAAGCCTGACCAATCGGTATTTTCAGCACGAAGGGTATAGCCATTTTCAAACCTATCAATCAGCAAGCAATTGCAAGCACCTATGGTATCCACATCGCTGCTTTTTTGGGTTACAAAATCCAAAACTGATACTTTATGAGGAATAGTAACATTGAGCGCAACAAGGTTTTTATTTGTTTGAATTAAATTGTCTAACTGTTGAATGCTTAGAATTTCAAAAACTTTATACTCCCAATTGCTCAAACCCAAAGCATGAAACTTTTTTTTAAAAAATGTTGGCGAAAAAGAATGCCCTAGAGGAAACCCAATGATACCTATTGTTTGCATGGATTGCGTTGGTTAAGCTTCAATGTTTTCTTCGTTTTTCTTCATTTTTGACTTCACAAACTCAAAAATTATAGGCAAAACAGAAATACCAATAATTCCAAAAATAACCACTTCAAAATTATTTTTTACAAATGGAATATTTCCGCAGATATAACCCAAAATAGAAACCCCACCAACCCACAAAATAGCACCTAAAATACAGTTGACAATGTATTTTTTATATGGCATAGAACCT
>JBDNIM010000244.1:0-3240 GCA_041688295.1 Bacteroidia bacterium | reverse complement strand
TGCTGCCAATCTGCCACTGCTTTTATCAAAATAAATATATACCAAATACTGCTCCCCTTTTCTCATCGGGGCACGCTGCTCTTTAAAAGGCACAAAAAGATCTTTTTCTAATCCCCAATATAAAAAAGCACCATTTGTGGTTATATCCACAGCCTCTAACATCGCAAATTGATTAAGGGTTGCATAGGGATGAATTGTTGTGGCAATTAGCCTTTCGTCAAAATCCAAATATACAAAAACATTAATGGTGTCGCCAATATTCAATGTTTTGGGAATATATTTATTAGGTAAAAGAATTTCTTCGCCCAATTCATTCTCTAAAAACACGCCAGGTGGCGATTGTCTTTTAGCTACTAAATCTTGATAGGTTCCAATGTTTAACATATTATTTAAAAATGCAAAAATAAGGATTATCTGACGATAAATTATGACAACTTACTGTTTTACAAAGTATAAACAAAAACGAAAGTGCGTTTTTCTTCGACTAAAAAACTATAACACTGATTTTAAACATATTAAATAACATTATTGACAAAATTGATAGCTTTGTTATTTAAGAAGTTAAACAAAAATCAAACGCCTGTAAATCAATTACTTAAAAATTATAAAACACAATAAAAAACAAAGAAAAAACAATTAAATAATTAATTATTAAGTGATTGTAGTTTTGTTTAAGAAAAAATAAACAAAAATTAAACAATAGTGTATGTTTATCTTTTCATAAACAGTATCTTTGCACCATCAATTTAATAAAATAAAAAATACATTATGAACTTAACCTATTTGATTCCTTTTGAATCTATGGTGATTAAAGAAAAAAAATCCCTTAGAAACCTAGCTTTTCAATTAACAAAAAACAGCGATGATGCCGAAGATTTGGTACAAGACACAATGCTGAAAGCATTAAAGTACAAAGACAAATTTTTGGAAGGCACCAATTTTAAGGGTTGGCTTTTTACAATTTTGAAAAATACATTTATTAATAATTATAGAAGAATGGTGAAAAGAAACACTTTCATCGACACCTCTGATAATAGCTATTTTATTGATATTCCAACACATAAAACAGACCATCAAGCAGAGTTAAACTTTATCAGAAAAGATTTGGAAACTGCAATTAAAAGTCTTCAAAAAGAGCTAAAAGTAACTTTTTTGTTAAATATGGAAGGTTTTAAATATCACGAAATTGCAGAGGAGTTAAATATTCCGATTGGAACCGTTAAAACGCGTATTTTTGTAGCCAAAAGATTGCTCCGTAAAAAACTAAGTGTTTACGGGTCAGAATTTGGATACGACAAAACCGCAAATGAAAAACATATATCTTTGGCTTAATATTGGAACAATTATTTTTCCGTTTCTTTTATCGTTTGATAAGAAAGTAGCTTTTTATAAAAAATGGAAATATCTTTTCCCTGCTATCTTAATTACTGGTGCTTTTTTTCTAGTTTGGGACCAGTGGTTTACAGATATGAATATTTGGGGGTTTAATGTTTTACATTTAACTGGCTATTTTTTCGGTGATATTCCAATAGAAGAAATTGTATTTTTTTTCACGGTGCCTTACGCTTGTGTATTTATTTATGAATGTTTAAAGGCTTACTTAAAAAAGAATGAAACCTTTGAGAGTTTACATAGGTGGTTTACTTTCTTATTTTTTGGAATTGCGCTGTCTTTGCTTTTTTGGTTTAATGACAGGCTTTATACAGCTGTAACTTCTTTTTTTTTAGTTTTAATACTTTCAACGCATCTTTTTATTATCAAAAGAAGTTATTTAAGTTGGTTTTACTTTGCTTTTATAATTTCAATTATTCCAATGTTTTTGGTAATTGGTATATTAACAGGGAAACCGGTTGTCGTTTACAACAATGCTGAAAATATGAACTTGCGGTTGATGAGTATTCCATACGATGATTTTTTATACAATTTAACAATGCTACTTATGTGCATAGGATTGTATGAATGGTTTAAGCGCTTGGGTCTTCGATACCAGTTACGCCACCGGAAACAATCATCTTAAAAACTAAAGTTGAGTTTGCCTCCAAAGGTTTAATTTTAGAATTTTCCACAAAATATAAATCGCCCATAAAACCATAAGATTTAGGGAAATATACACCCGAAAGTCCTTTTAAATTTAGTGAACTTAAGTCTTTGATAGTAACAAAGCCTACTTTATATATACCTGGTCCATTCATTTCTACCATCACAGGAGAAGAGAACTTCTTTTTTTCACCAACAAAAGCTTCCATAATATCTTTTACAGATGAGTATAAGAATTTAACACCTGGTGTTTTCTCTAGCCATTCGTCAAACCAATCTATAAAAGGACGGACAACATAGCTTGACCCTATTATACCTGTAATAATAAAAACCGCTAAAACGATTAAAACACCCAATCCTGGAAGATGGTCTTTGCCATAATACCATTTGTTGGCCACATTTTCGTTATATAAAGTGCCATCAACAATAGAAAACACCCAACTGATGCCCCAAATTGTGGCAAACAAAGGTATGCCAATTAACAACCCTTTTAAAAAATAGTTGAGAAGCTTATTGAATAAATGCTTTCTTTTTGTGTCCGTTTTAAATTTGTTCATTATATTTTTCTAAATCTTTTCCGATGTCTTTTCTGTAATATTTATTATTGAAATCAATCTTTTCTGCATTGGCTAAAGAAATTTTTACAGCTTCTTGAATCGTGTTTCCATCAGAAGTTATAGCCAAAACCCTGCCGCCATTGGTATATACTTTATTGTCTTTTAAAACCGTACCTGCATGGTAAATAATTGAATCCTTAATATTTTGAAATCCATTTATTTCAAATCCTTTTTCAAAATGCTCTGGATAACCTCCAGAAACCACAAAAACTGTTGCTGCTGCTTTTGAGTTTATGTCTAGGGTAATGGATGCAAGCTTTTTATCCGCCACCGCTTTCATTAACTCAACAAAATCATTGTTCAATCGGTGAATGACAACTTCTGTTTCGGGGTCGCCCATTCTGCAATTATATACTATTACCTTAGGTATGCAACCAACATTCATTAATCCTATAAATACAAAACCAATGTAATCTAAGTTTTCTTCCTTAAGGCCTTTGATCGTTGGTTTTATAATAGTTTCTTCCACTTTATCCAAAAATGCCTGATTGGCAAATGGCACAGGAGAAACAGCGCCCATTCCACCTGTATTCAATCCTTGGTCCTGCTCTCCTATTCTTTTATAGTCTTTTGCTGCTGGCAAAAT
>JBDNIM010000243.1:0-19421 GCA_041688295.1 Bacteroidia bacterium | reverse complement strand
TCTTTGTCAGAAGAACTGATTTTTCGATTTGGTATTGTTGGCGGTCTTTTCAATCATTATCCTAAACGGACAATATTAATTATATCGGCCATATTATTTGGACTTCCTCATTATTTTGGTTGGCCAAGTGGGTTCGTGGGTGTTTTAATGTCGGGAGCTTTAGGCTATATTTTATGCAAGGCAACTATAGAAACAAAAGGACTTTCAATTGCTTGGACCATTCATTTTGTGCAAGATATTATTATATTTACAGCATTGTTTATGATGAATGTTAAGTGATAAATAATGATAGTATTTCATGTCATTCAAAGTGTTTTCATCATGAAGACATTTGCTTGTAATCCCGCTGCGCCAGCGGCTATCGCTCGCTTCTTGCGAGTGATTAAACTATGTGCCTATGGACACTTAAACAAATGAATTTAGAAAAATATCTTCCACTAACTGAAATTGTAACTGTTGCTAGCCAATTTTAACAATGTGCGAGCAGACCAATTGGGCATTTTGGGCAACACCTTGTTTGCAAAACAAATGCACTCCGACTTTATAACCGATAACATAATAACGGGCAACCTTATAGGTCTATTTTCATTCCTACGAACCTTAAGTTCGACCGATTTGATAGGGATGGATTTCAATCCATCCAATATAATAGGTAGAATGACGCATGACTTAAGGCACGGACAAGCCAGCACATCTGATGCGCATGCGAAAAATCCAAAATCAAAATTCAATAAATCTAAAATAGCCTAGCCGGCAAGACTGCAAGCGATGAGCAGGAAAAGGCTTCTGAACAATAAAACTATCCACTAAGCATAATATCCCATATTTTTGAATAATTTTGCAGCATGTTTCTTAATCAGGCACCTTTGTTTCAAAAAAATCTTTCTTTGTTTAATGTTATTGCTGAGCTGGCGAATGAAACCAATACGGATGTTTATTTGATTGGCGGCTATGTTAGGGATATTATTTTGGAGCGAAACTCTAAAGACATTGATATTTTGGTGGTGGGCAAGGGTATTTCTTTTGCTAAGATGGTGGCTGGGAGGCTGTCGCCTTGCAAGTTTTCTTTTTTCGAAAACTATGGCACGGCACAAATTATTTATAAGGATTTGATTCTTGAGTTTGTGGGGGCAAGAAAGGAAAGCTATAGCCGAGACAGCAGGAACCCGATTGTGGAAGACGGCACGCTGCAAGACGACCAAGAGCGCAGGGATTTAACGATTAATGCCATGGGCATAGGGTTGAACAAGGCAGATTTTGGACAATTGATTGACCCTTTTGGGGGATTGGACGACATAGACCGTCAAATGATTCGCACGCCTATGGATGCTGACAAAACATTTAGTGACGACCCGCTAAGAATGTTGCGAGCCATTCGGTTTGCTTGTCAACTGGGGTTTAGGATGGATGAAAAAACTTTTGAAGGGATAGAAAAAAACAAAGACCGCATAGAGATTATTTCGCAAGAGCGGATAACGGACGAGTTGAATAAAATCATTCTTTCACCTGTGCCCTCTATTGGGTTTGAATATCTTTTTGACACGGGTTTGTTGGCGCTTGTTTTTCCCGAAATGCAGGCTTTATATGGTGTGGAAACAAAAAATGGCTTGAGCCATAAAGACAATTTTTACCATACGATAAAGGTTTTAGACAATTTGGCGATGATGAGCAACGACCTTTGGCTGCGTTGGGCTGCTATATTGCACGACATAGCAAAACCCGCCACCAAGCGGTTTGAAAATGGCACAGGGTGGACTTTTCATGGACACGAGGACAAGGGCAGCAAAATGGTGAAGGGTATTTTTAAAAAAATGCGTTTGCCGCTGAACGAGAAAATGAAGTTTGTGGAAAAAATGGTGCTCTTGCATTTGCGCCCCATCGTGCTTTCTACGGAAAAGGTTACGGACAGTGCGGTTAGGCGATTGATGATGGAGGTGGGAGAGGACATTGACCAACTAATGCTGTTGTGCAAAAGCGACATTACGAGCAAAAACGAGAAGAAAGTGGAGCGGATAAAACAAAATTTTGCGCTGGTGGAGGAGAAAATAAAAGATGTGGTGGAGAAAGATTATCTCCGAAACTGGCAGCCTCCCATTAGCGGCACGGATATTATGGCGCATTTTAATATTATAAAAAGAGAGCATATTGGGATTTTGAAAAATGATGTTAAGCAAGCCATTCTTGATGGAGAGGTGTCGGACAATAAACAAGATGCGATGGTTTATTTAAAAGCACGGGCAAAAAAACTAAATATTGATTTAAAATAATTAGGCTTTGATATTGAATTTAAAAAAACATAAATTTGCACTTTATGATTTATAGATTTAAAGTTTGGTTTGAGGAGGATGAGGATATTTATAGAGTTATAGATATTCAGCCGGGCAATAGTTTTAAAGAGTTTTTTAATATCATTATTGATTCTATTGGTTTCAACAAAGATTACGACTCTTCTTTTTATGTATCTGACGACAATTGGAGGAAATATAAAGAGATTAGCCTAAAAAATGAAAGCAAAGCCTTGATGAGCAAAACAAAACTAAAAGACTGTGTGAACGATCCGTACCAGAAGTTTATTTTAATCACAGATTTTAATGAAGAATGGATTCTAAATATTGTGTTACAAAGCATTCAAAATGATGTGAGCGGTGTTGCCTATCCTCTGATTTCAAAAACGGTGGGCAAAGCACCAAAACAAAAGGAAGGCGTTGGCAGGTTTAAAATCGTTGACGAGTCGGAGTTTGATGAAATAGCAAATAAAATGGTGAGCACGCATGCGCCCATGGTGGAAGAAAACTTTAACGAAGAGGGTTTTGGCGAAGAGGGCGAAGAAGACGACATGATAAACGAAGACGATGAGTTTGGCGAAACTTATGGAGACGGTGACGAAGAATTAATTTAAATAAAAAATCGCATGAAAGTTACTTTTTTAGGAACCGGAACTTCGCAGGGTGTGCCTTTGATTGGTTGCACATGCGAGGTTTGTTCTAGCGAGTCAACTTTCGATAAAAGGCTGCGAAGCAGCATTCAGATAGACATCAACGACAAGGTTTTTGTAATAGACAGTGGCCCCGATTTTAGGCAACAAATGTTGCGAGCGAAAACAAAAAAGCTTGATGCTTTGATATTTACCCACGAACACAAAGACCATATTGCAGGCATGGACGACATCAGGGCTTTTAATTATTTGAATAAAAAAGTGATTGATGTTTATGCATCGTTGCCGGTTCAGGCGGCTTTGAAAAGAGAGTACCAATATGTTTTTGCAGAAAAAAAATACCCTGGCATTCCACAAATTAATTTAATTACAATAGACAGCACCCCTTTTTTTATCGATGCTATTGAGGTGATTCCCATAGAAGTATTTCATTTTAAAATGCCTGTTTTAGGGTTCCGCATCCAAGATTTTACTTATATAACGGATGCCAACTTTATTTCTGAAAAAGAAAAAGAAAAGATAAAAGGGTCTAAAGTTTTGGTGCTTAATGCCCTTAGAAAAGAAAAACACATCAGCCATTTTACGCTTGACGAAGCCATTTCGCTGGCGCAAGAATTAGAGATTCCAACAGTTTATTTTACGCATATAAGCCATCAATTAGGGTTGCACAAAGAGGTTCCAAAAATTCTGCCTTCCAATATGTTTTTGGCTTTTGATGAACTTGTTATAGAGATTTAGTGTTTTTTTATTTAATACAAAACCTTTAAAACTTAATATTCAGTTTAAGTTCGCTTAACATTAAATTAACATTGGCGCAGCACCTTTGCACCATGATATTTGGATTAGAAGGATGGCTAGGCATATTATTCGTTATTTGCATTTTAGCAGTTTGTGTGTTCGAGTTTGCCAATGGTTTTCACGACACCGCAAATGCAGTGGCAACCGTTATCTACACTGGTGCAATGAAACCAAACTTCGCAGTTGTTTGGTCAGGGTTTTTCAATTTTCTGGGCTTGGTAGTCAGTTCGTATTTTGGCTTCAAAGTAGCCATGGGAATTGTTCATCTATTGCCGCTCGAGGACATGATAAATATCTCCACGGGCGAAAGTGTTAGTCTAATACTCGGGCTTTTAATCTCGGGTATTGTTTGGAACATAGGCACATGGTATATAGGCATTCCTTGCAGTAGCTCGCATACATTAATAGGCTCAATTTTGGGCGTAGGCATCGTTTTTTATATTATGCACGGTGGCAATGGTGTAAACTGGGGAAAAGCAGGCGACATTGGCCTGTCCTTGTTGGTTTCTCCTTTGTTTGGCTTTTCTGTAACCATATTATTAATGTATATTCTTAAAAGAGTATTAAAAGCCAATAAGCAAATTTTTAAAGAACCTGAGCCAGGTCAAAAACCACCAACTTGGATTCGTGCCATCTTAATCAGCACTTGCACATTGGTTAGCTTTTTTCATGGAAACAATGATGGACAAAAAGGAATAGGTCTTGTTCTGATCATATTAATTACTTTTATGCCCGTTCAATTTGGATTAAATGAGCATTACAACGCCTCTAAAACATTGGCAAGTATTTCTAATATTGAAACCATTTTAATAAAAGAGAAAAAATCAGATTTGCTTGTAAAGACATCTGAAGCAAGACAAAAGATTGAAACTTTGGAGCAATTAAAAACCACTTCTAATGTGGATGAAAAAACAATGAAAGTTTCTGTTATTGCTGTTAGAACAATCTTATCGGAAGTTAACAAAAAAGTAAAAAACGAGTTGAAAAACCCAACTTTTTTGGAAGACAAATCAGGGGTTAAAGTTATAAAAGCAAATCTTGAAGTATTAAGAGACGACACAGAATATTCGCCACTATGGGTAACCTTGATGGTTGCTATATGCCTTGGATTGGGCACCATGATTGGTTGGAAAAGGATTGCAATCACAATTGGTGAAAAAATCGGAAAAAGACACATGACCTATGCCGAGGGAGCAACAGCCGAATTAACCGCTGCCTCTACTATCGGATTAAGCTCTGCTTTTGGTTTGCCTGTTTCCACAACGCATGTGCTTTCTTCTGGTATTGCTGGCGCAATGACAGCATCTAAAGGAATAAAAAACCTACAACCTGCAACTATAAAAGCAATTGGAATAGCTTGGCTTTTAACATTGCCAGTAACCATCGTTTTAGCAGGATCAATCTATTACCTTTTGGCGCTAATTATTAAATAAAACCATTGGTTTTTTCGGCTAATTTTTGACCTTTAGGATATTAGATTTGTTAAGTAATAGAATGCATTTATTAGATGCCTAATTAAATAAAAATTATTCTCTTATCAGCGTAACAGTGCCATTCAAAATAGATTCTTTGGTTTCACTGGATTTAAAACGATAGGTTAAAACATAGAAATAAGAACCCGAAGGGCAATCTGTTCCGTTATTAAAAACCTGCCCGTTCCAATCAATATTTTTGTCTTTGCTTTCAAAAACCTTAACGCCCCATCTGTCATATATTGTTAAATCATAATAGTCTTCGCCTTTGATGTAAATATTAAAAACATTGTTGCCTTCGTTTCCGTCTTTGTCTTTTGAAACAAAACCATCTTTTGCGCCAGGGGTAAATACATTGGGCGGCAATACCAATTGCTCAAATCGGTTGATTATTTTCTTGCAAATCGTATCCTTGCATCCCAAAGCATTTTTTGCTTCCAAACAAATCCAGTTTTCGCCAGGATTTTTTCTAAAATTTTCGCAAATTCTGTTTTCAGGTGCATTTTGACTCTCATTTTCTAAAAACACCTTTTTATTGCTCACAATATCATCATCGTGAAAAAAGCCCCAACGGTAGGAAACCCCGTTTGTGGAGGTATTATTAAAACAATAATCGGGTGCATTGCTAGTATCAATGTCAAAGTTTGCAATAATGGTGTCTGCAAATACCTCAATAGAATCCATATTCGGACATGCTAAGGTTTGTAGGCCAAACAAATTGGGTTTAAAATACACTTTAAATGCGCCTGTTTTCGTTAGTTGATAGCTAATGGTTTTGTTGTTTTTTGTTTGAAAGGAATCGTTTTCAAATCGCCAATCATATTTTTGATAATTATTAAAAGACTGAATCGTTGCATTAATTTTTACAGAATCGCCCACACATATAATTTTTGGCATTGCACTAAGATTGATAACATCGTTTGGTTTTACAATAACTTTTATCTTGTTAAAAGTATCAGGATAAGTTTCTGTGCAAAATTTGCCAGTGTTTTTTATACTGTCGTCTTGGGCAAGATAAACAAAAAACTCGCCTGTTTTTTTATATTGGTGCCAAATAATGCCGGTGTCTTTTTGGGGTTGAAACAAATCATCGCCAAAATTCCAAAGCCATTGGGCAGAAGTTGTTGGGTTTATAGAGGTGTTTCTGAATTTTACACTGTCATTCACACAAATAGTCGTTGTAGATTCGGTTACAAAGCGTGGCTTGGGTCCCGGAACAGAAATGTCCATAAACATAGAGTCTGTGCAACCCATAATTGTATTGATGTAAAACCAAATTCTAAAAGTGCCATTGGTTTTATAATCATGGCCAAACTGCAAAGGTCTGTTTTTTGTAAATTCATCTTCAGGGCTGCCGTCTCCCCAATTAATGCGCCAATAAATGATAAAATCACACGGAGAAAGTCCTTTTATAACACAAGGGTCTATGATTTTTGAAGTGTCAAAAAGCTCAACAATCGTTTTGCAATTGGGTGCAACATAATCAATATAAAAGCCTGCCTGAGGGCCTAAAATATATAAATTCTGCTTGAAAGTGTCGATACAACCAAGACTGTCTGCACTTTTTACCCTTAAACTATAAAATCCTGGAGAACGATAATAGATACCATTTGGCTCATTGCCTAAAATTTTGCTTGGGTTGCCTATCCCTTTTGTTGCATAAGGAAATTGACCAAAAATAGTGACTGGATTATTTCTGTCATCATCGTTTTTGTCATAATCCCAAATCGTCATTCCTTCAAAACCTTTTAAACCAGCACTGTCCGCTCTGTCTGTCCAATAATCTATGGAATCTATCAATCCAAAAGAAGAATCGGCTGTGGAATAATAGCGAAACTCTGTTTTTGCTTCAATGGGTTCGCCTTTACAAAATATGCTGTCTTGAAATTCTACACTTGCTTTGTGTCCAACAATCACATACTTTTCTTCATATTTTGGACAATAATTGGGTAACCCGCTTTCCATTTCTCTTAAAACAAGAAAATTTCCGTTGTAAGGAGAATTAAAACAATAAGTGTTGTGTGGCGTGCTAATATCCAATGGCGCAAAAGAAGAGTCTTTGAATGAAAGATAGGTTACAGAATCTTGAATAATTTCAAATCTTAGTAAGCGCCCAAAACCCAATGTATCAACGCAGCCTTTGCTGCCCGAAGATGGCAAGCCAATTGTTCCTGTATTGTTCCAAATAAAATCCAAAATGGATTCGTTATTTAACTCAGAATAAATAAAGCCTAGATTTTGTAGTTTTTCAATAAAAAGATTGTTGTTTACGGTGTTTAGGAGTTTTAATCTATGTTTATGAACAATGGCTGTAAAAATCGTGTCACTTTTAAATTGCGCACTGCCTTTTTTTGTTTTATCAAACCTAGAAACAACAACATAATTTACCAACTGATTAGGGAATCTTCTGTTTTTTTGTAATTTATAGTAGTTTTCTCTGACACTTTGAAGGGTGTCTCTACTGTGAAAATCTATAAAAAACCAATTGTTGGCATCAATAAACTTATTGCTTTTGCTGTCTTCCTTGGGCACATAAACACAAACAGGCTCTCTGGCACATACTACATTAATGTCATTTTTTTTCTTCCCTAAAATATCAAATAAGGTATTAATTCTAGGAAAAAAAACAAAATTAGGATAGAAAATGGTGTCTGAACAAAACTCTACACTGTTGCCATTTCCAATAATTAATGCAATGTCTATTGCTTGCAAAGCGATGCTATCCAAAACATTGTCGCTATATTTTTTAAAAATCGTGCCTCTAAATGGTCCTTCATTCAAATAGCCTGTATATGGTTTTGATTTGTTAGTAAAAGTATTTCGATAAACATCGCCTTTGTCTAGATCATTTGTTAAAAAAAACGAGTCTGGATATTTTTTGTAATTAAAAGTTATTTTAGCAAACGATTGCGAACAACCGGGTTTGGTTTCCCCAAAATCGAACTCAACAATTTTATTTCCATATCCAAAACAATATTGGTCAGATATTCGCAGTCTCTTGGCTGATGGTGGCATTAAAGAGAGTTTCGCAGCCGTTTCGTTTTCGCATTTTAAAGGGTGTTTCCAATCCTTTTGTGTTAATCTAAATAAAAAACAAACAGGGACTTTGTTATAAAATAATTGTCTGTGAAAATCGGGGTTTATGCTGTCGCCAACATTAAAAAATGGGTTTTTGATCCATTTTTTCACTTTTTGATGCGGCCTTAAAAATTGCGGAGCCATGGTGTCAACATTTATTTTCAACCCAAATATAAACCAACAAGTATCGGTCTTGCTTGTTACTCTAACTTCTTCATTCTTACCCAGCATATAAAACTGTGGCCCAATTATTAACAGTAGTACATTGCCGTTTTTTCGATTTATAATAATTGTGTCTTTACTTTTTACATATAATTGCATTAGAATGGGTGCATCCAAACTGCCTTTGCCATACAATCCTCCTGGTATTTTATATTGTCTCAATCCTTTAAAAATGGCACTGTCTTTTGCACGAATGCCCAAAGGATTGTCTCCAAAATACAAAATAGTATCGGAGGTAATGGCCACACTATCGGAAGCAAATATTTTTCTTTTTTCACATTGAAAATTTTGTTTGTTAAAAGCGGGAATTTCGAATGATTTAAATCCATATAAATATTGATATACGGAATCCCAAGGTGTGTACCAATGCACAGGGTCTTTTGTTCTTGTGTATCGGCAATTTAGCCATGTGTTTCTGTTTGCTTTTATATCTGTGGTGCAGGCATCACAATATTCATCGCCAAAATCCCATAATCTATCCACGAAATCATTTTTTCTTATAAATGTACTGTAGTTTGTTGGCTGCCTATTTGTAAAACTATGACCCAAATTTCCGGCTTGCTTTCTAAATAAACTATCGTCATCTAGTATAAATGAATCGTTGTGATAAAATTTTGATTGATCGAAAAAATGAACCGAATCTTTGATAACACACTGAAATCTTTCTTCCTGAGGAATTAAATATTCCCTTTCAATGACGCTAAGTGGGCCAATTACTTTAAATGTGTCTTCGAAAATAAAGGGCCCGCAAACATGGCTAATAGACATTGATATTTGATGCGGACCGAGTCGTCCAAATATGAAGCTACCGCCATAATCTCTTATTAATGTTGTGCCAAATCGCCAACTAACATCTGTGCTTTTTACAAAGATTTTCATGTAATCGGGCAAAAGTTTAAAACTAAAACTGTCTCCCAAACAAGATGAGTCTTTGCTAATATAAATACGAGGTTTTAGATTAAACATCGTAATTTTTTTCATTTTAAATGTGTTTACACAACCTTGTTTTGTGGTAACCTTAAATTTGGGAAAAAACGACTGCGATAAACTGTCTCCAATTTTATAAAAATGGCTAATGGTGTCCCAATTACTATTACTTTTGTTGCCATCTCCAAAATCCCATTCAAAGGATTGCACATCGGATAAATTTACCTGAGAGGCGTTTTTAAATAAAGCAGTAATTTCCTTGCCACATGAAACCGCATTTACATTATAGCTAGCAAACAGAACAGGCAAAAAATCTACTTTTAGAGCATGCGGGTAATCATATCGGGTTATGCAGCCATTGCAATCTTCAACTTCTACCAATAAAGTTACACTTTGTCCTTGCGGGTCGTTTATACTTTTGCATATTGTTTGCGGCAATTGAACAGGATTGAAGCGCGTACCTGTGCGACTAATTAATTCTCCATCGCTAAACAAATATTTTATAGAAACAATACAAGAACTATTCTCGCCCGATAGACTAGAATCTCTAAAACAAAACACATTGCCTTCAAAACATTGCACCGAATCTGTCAACAACCTGATATTTATTTTAGGCCGGTTTTTAATAGTCAATTGAACGCTGCCTGCACAAGTGTCGCCATTGGATTTTATGCAAAGAAAGGAAATAGTTTTAAGTCCTGCTTGAGAAAATTTGAAAATGGGATTTAGATTTGTATTGTTTGAACCTTCATTATTAAAATTCCAATAAAACTGAACTCCGCCTGTAACATTTCCTAAAAACTCAATTGGGTTGTCTATACACAAAACGCCTTTATACGATGGGTTGCATTGTGCTTTCAATACAAGATGCCCAATGATTAAAGCAAAAAGAATTATATATTTCATAGTTTTATTCAGCAAAAATACTTAATTATAAATTAGATACAAAAACATTTTAAAAAAAGGATATTAAAGATTAAAAAAACCATTGACAAAAAAAAGCCTGAAATTAATTTCAGGCTTTTTTTTAATATTTTTTAATTGGATTTTAATCTAAAGTAAAACTAACTCTTAATTTTAATTTCACCCTAACAGGCTTGCCTCTTTGGCTGCCTGGTGTCCACCTGCCTTTTGTTTTTTTAATAAAATCTTTGGCAGCTTCTTGCAAAGCTTTGTTGCCTTTTCCATCGGTATTGATATCAGAAAGTGTTCCATCTTTCTCAATAACAAAATACACCCAAATATCTTCTTCGATTCCAAAATCTCTTTCCGCCTCTGGATAATTCAAATTGTCTTCAGAAAAACGAGAGAAAGCATCTTCGCCTCCTTTAAAAGACGGCTTGTTTTGCACATTTTCGTATATAGTATTGTCTACTACTTCTTCTGCTGGTGCAGGACCTTTAGGGCCCTCTGCTTTTTCAGAAATCGCTTCCGTTTCGTCTAGTTCTGTGCTTGCAATCGTTTCTTCCACCACTTTGGTGTCTTCTACTAATTTAATTTCTACAGGTTTTGGTGGTTCTGGCGCCTTTTTTTGCTCTGTGTTGTCAATCATTTCTGCATCGTCTGTCATCATTGTTAATGACATTTTCTTTGTTTTTTTCTCAAAAACTTTGAAAGAGAACATTACATAACAAAACATTAAAACAGCAGCAAAACCAAGCACTCTCAAAAGAGTTCTGTCTTTGCTAAAATCGAGATTTGGATTTTTTTTAGGTTCCATAAAATTTTATAATTAATTGGTTATTAAAAGTAGATACAATATACAACGCAAAGGTAAATGAAAAATTGTGTTATTTTTTCTGAAATGAAATTATTTTTCTAAAAAGGTAGCTTTAAATGGAAAAGAAAATGCAGACGAATTTATGTTTTTAAGAAAAAGCTAAAATTATCGTTTCATTTTCATTGTATTCATGCTTTTCATCATTTTTTTCATGTCATCAAATTGGTCTAGCAATTTATTAACATCCTCAATTGTTTTTCCGCAACCTTTTGCTATCCTTGTTTTTCTGCTTGCTTTTATAATATCTGGATTTTCTCTTTCTTCGGGTGTCATGGATTGAATGATTGCCTCAATTTTTTTGAAAACAGAATCATCCATATCCAAATCTTTTATTTTATTCGCAACGCCTGGCATCATGGACATCAAATCTTTGATATTTCCCATTTTTTTAATTTGCTGCAATTGGGTCATGAAATCTTGCAAATCAAAATTATTCTTACTTATTTTTTTGTTTAGTTTTCGTGCTTCCTCTTCATTATATACAGCCTGCGCCCTTTCAACCAAGCTTACAACATCGCCTTTGCCTAAAATTCTGCCAGCCATCCTGTCTGGATAAAATAATTCAAGCGCATCTAACTTTTCGCCATTGCTGACAAATTTAATTGGTTTGTTTACAACCGTTTTAATAGACAATGCCGCTCCACCTCTCGTGTCGCCATCTAGTTTTGTTAAAACCACACCATCAAAATCCAATCTGTCATTAAAGTTTTTGGCTGTATTTACAGCATCTTGCCCCGTCATAGAATCTACAACAAATAAAGTTTCTGTTGGCTTAACAGTTTGTTTAATATTATAAATCTCTTGCATCATTTGTTCATCAATACTCAAACGACCTGCGGTGTCAATAATTATTACATTGTTACCATTTTGCTTAGCATGTTTAATAGCATTTTCGGCTATTGAAACAGGGTTTTTATTTTCTTCTTCAGAAAAAACTGTTACCCCAATCGATTCGCCTAAAACTTTTAATTGATTGATAGCAGCCGGACGATAAACATCGCAAGCTACCAAAAGAGGATTTCTGCCTTTAGATTTTATGTATTTAGCTAATTTTCCAGAAAAAGTTGTCTTCCCAGAACCTTGTAAGCCAGCAATTAAAAAAATAGAAGGGCTGCCTTTATAATCAATTTCAGAATGCGCACCACCCAACAATTCCGTCAACTCATCAGTTACAATTTTAACTAATAATTGCCCAGGCGAAACGCTTGTTAATACATTTTGACCCAGTGCTTTTATTTTTACTTGGTCGGTAAAATCTTTTGCAATTTTAAAATTGACATCGGCCTCAACCAAAGCCTTTCTTATTTCTTTTGTAGTTTCAGCTACATTTATTTCCGAAATTCTGCCTTGCCCTTTTAAGGTTTTAATGGCTTTTTCTATTTTTGTACTTAAAGTTTCAAACATCAGCTTTTCCTAATTTATAGGACTGCAAATATAAACATTGTTGGGTTTATCTCAAAAGTGTTACTACACCTTTAATTTTAAAACTTGTTTTGCCATCTAAACCAAGCCCTCTTATGTAATAAACATAAGTGCCTTCCTGACATTGTTCTCCTTTATAAGTGCCATCCCAACCTATTTTTGCATCGTTTGATTCAAAAACTTTTTCGCCCCATCGGTTGTAAATTATCATGTTAAAGTCTAAAATAGGATTTCCCGTATTGTTAAAAATTAGTATAGAACGGGGAATAAAAACGTCATTACGGCCATCTTTGTTGGGAGAAAATGCCGAAGGAACAAACATTTTAGGATCAGAAACTAGGCAGACCAAATTTGAAAAGCTTTCTATTTTTTCGCTTGTGTCTTTTATGGCTTTAATTTTAAAGCATAGCGAGTCATTGAGTAATTCATCAACAAAATTATATTCAAATATTTTTTTACTACTATCTAGACTAGCCAATACTCGGTAAGTGTTCCCTTCAAGAAATAAAATTTGATATTCTTTTACACCGCTACTCCATTTTAAATAGGCTGTCCAATCCAAGTTAGCAACATAATTTATGCTTTTTCCTTTTAATAAAATAGTTTTGTTAGAGGAACTTGGTGGCGATTCTGCTTTGCAATGGTCTTCTGCCCTAATTCTGTAATCATAAGAAAAATCATTGGTTAGAACATTGGCCCCTTGGTCAATAAATCCTGTAGAGTCGCTTTCGGCATAATATTTATTCGCCCCAAAAGCCTGATTTGTTCTAGCAATATAATATTTCTTTACAATGCGCACGGCCTTGTATGGTTCCCAGTGCGTGTAGGTTGAGCCATTTTCCAAAACCGTTGTTTTTATAGATTTTACCAATGCCAAAGGCGGCTGATATTTTGGTATGCCACAACCCGTGTTGCTAGTTGAACGCCACTTTCCGTTTCTTTGTTTTGCTACCACATAATAACAAAATTGCTTTGGGCACAAGTCTATGTCTGTGTAATTATTATTGTCTGTCGAGTCATGCAATTTGAATACTCCGCCTGTTTCACTTCTGTAAATGTAGTATTTATCCACCATTGCCGAACCCCATCCTTCGTAAGTAAGCCAATTCAGCTCTAATTTGTTAATTGAGTCGTCCACTTGAAGTAATATTGTACAATGTGGAAATGCAGCTTTCCCTATGTTATTGCAAATATCTTCTGTTTTTATGGTGTAGCAATATCTAGATTGCGCAACATTTAATCCTGAATTTACTAAGAAATTAGTGTCATTTTTGTCGTTTGTATTATAAATTGGGGTTAGTCCGGCATTGTCTCTAAAAAGATAATAGGCATTAAATTTTTTGAAACTAGATTTATTCCATTGAATAAAAACATCTCTATTGTTTTGAACGGTAACAAATTGAAGTGGATTGGAAACGGGGCCAACCGTATCGTAAACATATATAAATTTTTGAACTGTGTCTTTACAACCAAAATTATCAATAACCTGCATGGAAACTAGGTTATTTAAAACCTTAATAAATTTATAACTAGTATTTTGTTTTGTACTTGTATCGTTATTTAAAAAAGGATTGCCAAAATCCCACATCCAGTTTGTAATTGTTGAGTAATTAGAGTTTAATTTTGCATCAAAAACAACTGTTTCTCCATAACAAATGGTGTCTGAAGTATTTGTAAATGATACATCAGGATTTGGGTAGGATCTTATTAATGCTATGTTTTGAACCGTGTCTGTACAATTATTGCTACTTTTACTAATTAATTTAGGGTTATAAAAACCAGCGGGATATTCATAAACAGGATTGAATAAAGCATTGTCTATTGTGCCATTATTGTCAAAATCCCATTGAAAGGAAATAGCGCCAATTGTGGTGTTTCTGAACCTTACATTCAACAAGGCGCAGCCAGAATCCCTATTAACAGTAAAGTTGCCAAGTGGCGATTTAAAAGCAATGACAGAATCTCTTTCGAAACTAGCAAAACAACCAAAAGAATCAATGACTGATAATTTGGGATAATAAATTTGTTCTTGCAGAGACCTATCAAAAATCCTATAAGTGTATCTGTTAAAATTAACTGAGTCCAATGCGCTGCCATCCCCGTATTCAAGAAAAAATATATTAAAAAACCGACTTTCATTAATAAACTTAACATTGAGCTTCTCGCAGCCAACATTGTTTTGAAGCGAGAACTTAGGAATTGGGCCAATTACTTTTAAATACCCTTTTTTGTCGAGCGTGTCGCTGCATGCAGCACCGCTCGTAATCAATTTAACATCCATTCCAATAGGGCCAGTGTTTCGGCTTATCAAAAATCCAATGTTTGGGTTTGTATTATTAATTTCTTTGCCATCAATTACCCATCTGTATGAAAGAATATCTGAGTAGGTTTTTGCAAATAATTGGGTAATAACGGGCGCGCAATATGTTATGGTATCGGGGCTTATAAACTCAGATTTAATATCACTAACTTGAATTATTCGATAAAAAGTATCGTTGCAGTCAGCGTTGCTTATCCCAACTAATCTAACTCTGTAATTCCCTTTTTTACTAAAATTAATTGAAATATTAGTTGCAGTGTCATTTGGTGAAATAACGAAGCCAGAGAGCGAATCCATTACTTTCCAAGCATAGCCTTTAAAGCCAGGTTCTGAACGGTTTATCAATTTGTAATTTTTTAAAATACAAGTAACAAGTATTCCAGAAGCTGCATCAAAGCTTGCATTTATGCCTGATTTTACAAAAGGTGTATTTACAGAATCTTGACAACCAGAAATATGATTATGTGCCAATCTGAAACGAAAATCGCCTTTCTTTTTAATAAAAGCTTTGGTGTTTAAAATAGACCTATTTCTAATAACAACAAGACTTGTGTCATATAAATTGCGCCAATTGAAAGAATAGCTTTTGCCCAATCCATTTAAAAAATTATAATTATAAATAGGATTTGCAGCTAAATTAACTGTGAATGGATAGCAGCCTTTAGTTGGGTCAACTTTGGTTATAAAATAAATACCACTAATTTTTAAGTTTTGTTTTAAATAAAAAGTGTCAATACATGCCCATGTTGCTGATGTCCGTCTGATTAACATCACTTTGTATCTTCCAGGATATGCATAATTAATTTCTGCTGAATCTCCACTAAGTATATAGCTTGTTTTTGCAGAATCCAAATGCTGTATTTGCCATATATGCGAGAATTTTCTTAAGGCGAAAGTGTCTTGAATATTATACGTGGCTTTAAATTTTGTATTTGAACTAAAACAAATATTGGAATCCGATATTGTTAATTTAGGAATTGGTTTCCTAACTTTAAACATTGTATCTACAATAATTGAATCATTGCACCCCAATTTATTGAAAGCTCTAAGTTTTATTTTATAAGTGCCAATGGCTGGAAAACTTAAAACAGGATTGGTTAAAGTATCTTTATGCAATATTGTTGTTCCATTGAGATTGTAAAAAGTCCAATTATATTGATTTCTTGCCTTTTGTGTACCAAGCGGAGTTGTGTTTTTGAAATCAACCATTTCTCCTGGGCATGGAGGATTTGGCGACCAAATAAAATTTGGCATTAAGGGTTTTATCTCAAAGGCGGTTAATCTTTTCATTGTATCAACACAACCATTTGCTCCGTTCACAATTAAAGTTACCAAATATTTAGATTTCACTCTTGCTATATAAGTTATTGATGTGTCTGTTCCTGAGGATAAAATAATGTTAGGCAAACTATCAAAAGCAACACGCCAACTATAAATTTTATTGACACCAACATTCATTTTTGTTAAATCCTTGGTTTTAAAAGTATCAGGAATTAAACAACTACTATTATAATTCATTGCGAAATTTGCAATAGGCCCATTCACTAAAAACGCATTATTCACTCTTTTTTCAGAAACACATCCGTTAAAACTGTCTTTTAAATAAATAGAATAATTGCCAACATTGCTAAATTTTAAAATGGTTTTTAAACTGTCAGAATTCACACATAAAATCGTATTAGGGGTAATTTTAATGTTTGGTTTATTATTTCTTTGATTGTTGTGATTAATAGTTAAAACCCTGTTTGCACAAAATACATTAGAAGATAAACTCAAATTTAGATTAATGCTATCGCCAAACGACAAATAGTTTGGTTTATTTAAAGTATCAAAACAGCCATTGCTGTTTTTTCCAATCAATCTAACATTAAAATCGCCAGGATTGTTATATAAAACATTTTGAGGCGATAATATTGTTGATGAATTTGGCGAGGCGCCAAAAAATTGCCATTCCCAATTTATGTTATAGTTGTAAATATTACTGGTGTTTGTAAAATTTATTCTTGCAGGGGTACATCCAGTTAATTTGTTTGCATTAAAGCTTAAATCTAAAGGTTGCGGAAAATAAATAGCGCTATCAAATGTTTTTTTGCCAATGCATCCAAATGAATCTCTAACAAACATTGTTAAAGATTTATAGCCAAAGGGAGGCCCAAGTTTCTGACTAATGGTATCATTTCCATTCAAAATAAAATTATTATCTATTAGCCAATCGCGTTGTCTTGAATTTATTGTTTTATCAATAAAAACAACTTCTTCTTTTGAACTACACAATACATTTTTACTTGCAAAAAATTTTGGAGTCGGATTAACTCTACCGTTTAAATAACTTAATTCTTCTATTATACAATTACTGCCATCTGAAAATGTAAGTCGAACTCTAACTGTAATAAAACCACTATTAGGAATCAATTGCTTAAAACTGTCTAACCCGCTTGTATATCCTCCACCATTAAAGCTCCATTCAAATGTTGTTCCTGCTGGAAAAGCTTTTACTTTTAAGGTAACTATTTTAGGAATGCAAAAATTTTTGTCGGAAGTAGTCAAAAAAATTGAGCCACACTGACTGAAAGAATTTTTGCTGGCAAAAATTAACAGTAGTAAAATTAGACTATATTTAATGTTTTTATACAAATCCTTGCAAATTTAATATTTCATTATTGAAATTCCAACTTATATATTATGTTTGCGGTTCATAAATAAATCAATAATCAATACCATGTATAGACACATTATTTTCACAATAGTTGCCTCGCTTATTTTTGTAAGTTGCAATAAAGCCCAAAAAACAGCCGATGACCAATGGTCTAATGTTTATAAAAATGCCTCGAAAAACCAAGATTTTGTAACAGCAATTGTTGCATTAAACCATTTGATTTTAACCGACACGCAAAATGTTAAGGAGTATTATGATACGCTTGCTTTTTATTATTTAAAAAAGACAAGAAATTTTTATGCAGGCGAGCTAATGGTTGATAAAGGTCTTGCTCTGTCTAGCAACAATCCACAATTATTAGAATACAAAAGTATTTTTTTAAGTTCGAAAGGAAAACTCGAGGAGTCGAGAAGTATGTTGCTAAAAGCTTATGAAATTTCAAAATTGAATAAACATAGATATATGTATGCAACCACTTTTGCAACAGAAGGGAAAATTGAAGAATATACTAAAATAGTAAATCAAATTTTATATGATAAAAATTTAAAACCAGAAATTATTGATGTTGTAATTGATGAAAATAATAGCCAAATGATAGATATTAAAGCAAAAATTTACTTAGATAAATTTCAAATTGCAATTGAGAGTGCAAAAACACCACAACAACAACAATATGCGGTTTCTTTTTTAGATTCTTCTTTAAAAATAAGCCCTGATTATCAAGAGGCACTTTATTTCAAAAAGAAAATTTACGAAAAATAGGCTTCAACTGCCAATCGTTTATAAATAATGTTCATAGAAAATTTGTAGTCAATATGTTTCAATTAGGTTTAATTTGCTTCAATTGAAAAAAGTCCTACAATACTTAACTTTAATTTACGAAAGTATTTTAAGTGCCATTTATTCCATATTGGCAAATAAACTGCGGTCTTTCCTCTCGATATTAGGCATTACAATAGGAATATTTTTAGTAATATTGGTTTTTACAATTGTAGATTCTCTTGAAAATAATATTAAAAAAAGCATTCAATCATTAGGTAAAAATGTCATTTATGTTGATAAATGGGAGTGGAGTGGTGGTGGTGGAAGTTATCCTTGGTGGAAATACTTAAGCCGACCTGATGCAACTTTGTCCGAACTAAAAGCATTGAAGCAGCATCCCATAAACAACTATTTTTCAGCCATTTCATATACAAATTCAAGTAACGAAAATGTTAAACATGAATCAAAAAAGCTCGAGAATGTTGAAATAAACGGCTACACCAATGATTTTGAGAAAATTGAAGAATTGACTTTTGCTAACGGAAGATTTTTTAATGAGTATGAAAATAATTTTGGCAGCCCAGTCGCTATTATTGGTGCAAATGTTGCTAAAGGATTGTTTGCAAATGAAAATGACGCATTAGGAAAAAATATTTATATTTTTGGGAAACAAATTACTGTTATTGGCGTTTTTAAATTTCAAGGCGACAACCTAATTAATATAGATTTTGATGATAAAATTGTTGTTCCAATTCAGTTTTTAGAATATGCCATTGCCAATAAATCTGGTGGGAAATTAATTATCAAACTAAAAGATGATATAAATGAGTCGGCTGTTTTTGAGGAAATTAGAGGAACGATGCGCTCAATAAGAAGAATTAGCCCTACCCAAGATGATAATTTTTCTTTGAATAAAATTAGCATGCTTACAGACTCCATCCGTGATTTTTTTAAAAGTGTCAATTCATTTGGGTTGATTATTGGGCTTTTTGCGCTTTTAGTTGGCGGTTTTGGGGTTGCGAATATTATGTTTGTTTCTGTAAAAGAGC
>JBDNIM010000242.1:0-1699 GCA_041688295.1 Bacteroidia bacterium | reverse complement strand
GCTAAAATAATTCAGAATAACTATAACAATATTAGCAGTAAAGATTCCATTAAAAGAGGAAAGGCAGCTATTGAACTTGTTGAGGCAAACACAACTTTTATGTCTTCTTTATCCATTGGTTGCGCAAAACCAGACAATGCAGGCCTTGTAATTACTGATGCACTAAGAATAAGCGGCACTTGGACAGAAACCATTGATATATCAGGCGCTGAAATAATATTAGCCATGCCAGGTTCAAATTGGAGTGATATAAGAATGCAACCAATCACTCAAATTGACGATGGCAAAACAATTCCTGTATATCCAACATATAATGAAAGACTAGGAACATTTGCAATGCTAGAAACACCCAAGGTTAATTTGGTTAGCGTTAGTGAAGAAACTCAACACGATTGGGGTCTAATCAACAAAAATAAATTATTAGTTAAATTAAGCTTGGCTGAAGATTTAAAATATACCTTTAACCCATTGTTAAATATTGACAAGGAAAATACGATAATTTCATGCAGATATGTAGGAATAGACCAAAAAAATCTAAATGTTCAATACAGTTTTGGTTCGGATAAAAATAATGAAAAAGGGCTTGCATTTAAAAGAGAGGATCATGAATGTAAATTTTCTTCATTTATAAACAACATCAATAATATCAATGTAAAATATAGTAACAATTCAAAATATCATTTAACCTCTCCATTTGTTCCTATTGATCAATTTAAAAATTTAGATATCGTTTTTTATTTGGACGAAATATTTAATTCAACAACCAATGTAAATTCTGGGGTAAATGGTAATAAAATCGAAAAATTTATATTTATACAATATAAAATAACAATGACTTCTAATAATATCGGAAAAGATGGCAAAAAGATTACAGCAATTTATTATTTTACTTACCCTATAAAATTAAAGACAAGCGAAATAAGCGTGCCAAGATTATATCCAAAATCCGTTAAAATTGATCAGCCAAATGAGCACCACAATTGCGATGATTATAAGAATTATTTTAATAATGTATTTTTACCTGAAGTGAGAAACACTTTTAGGGATGGGGTTAAAAAAATCTTTTTTGAAGAAAAAGATTTTAATACTGACGAAATCTTTCAAAATGATGAAGTTCTTAGTTTTGATGGCGTTGTTTCGATTAGCGCAAAATTATCTACTGCATCAGGAAAAAAAGTTAAAATTTATTCTACAATAGGTTTTGAATTAGACCCAGGTGCAGAAATATCGCCAGATATTGAACTAATAGTTGGGTTGCCATTAGATAAAGTGCCTCAACCGCCTCAAACCTATACGCAAGTTTCTGATTTTTGTGGTAACAACGATAAATACAAAGCACAAACTTTTTCAAAATCTGTCATTACTCAAGAAAAACAATCTATTCAAGTTAAACTTTTCCCCAACCCTAGCTCGGGCAATTTCACCGTTTCCATTTTCAATAGCCAAGCCAAAGATTATAGTATTTCTCTCACGGATGTAACAGGCAAAGTAATTTTCACTAACACCTACAACGGCAGCCAAACCCAACAAATGATAGAAACCAACGGCCTTGCCAATAGTATTTATTTTGTGAGCATCCGCTGTGGAGATACAAACAAGGTGAAAAAACTCATTATCCAAAACCAGAATTAAAACAGGTTATTAAAACCCTTTATAGTTTTTTTGTTAGCTGCCGCCCTTTGGGCGGCAGCTTTTTTTG
>JBDNIM010000029.1:0-1392 GCA_041688295.1 Bacteroidia bacterium | reverse complement strand
GTTAAATTATTTGCAAGGATTATGTTGTAAAAATAACGAATCTTGCAGATAAACAACAAACAATTTATGCACAATTAGTTGACTTATAAAGTTTTATGTGCTTTTTAAGGGACGACTAGTTATTGTAAGCCTTCTGTTTTATATTTTTAAGCTTAAACCACAAATAGTTAACGAAGATATTATAAATGTATCTGAACCATTAAAACTAGTAAATGGTGTAAATGATTCCTTTAGGAATTGCACTTTGATTTTTTCTTTAAAAAACTATTAACCAAAGGCTTAGCAGAAAATATTTCACCATAAATTTGTCCACTTACTACTGTTTTTAATGAAATCCTTAAATCAATACTTTCTCCAGTCATTTGATCTTTTATAACCTCGTTAACTGTTTCCTCAATTGTTTCAATACCTAGTTGGATAGCATAAAATGTAAATTGCCTATATTTTCCTGTCAGCATTTTTTCTATTTTATTAACAGAATATTTTGTCCAACAATCAGTTGCTCCTCCCATTGCAATTTCTGCCAATATATCTGATTTATAAACAGCTACAATAGCAGATGTGAATTCTAAACCTTCCAATAACATTAAATCAACTATTTGAAAAGTAAATTCACTAACTCCACCAACTAATGCTCCTTTGTTTACACAAGGTGGAATTGGAATATCTCCCAAAATATCAATATAAACTATTGGTTTATGATTAAAAACAAAATTTGGTGTTTCCCATTCATTATGCATCGGATCTAAATTCCATCTTCTGCCTAATCTGCTGTCATACTCCCAATACGCTGCGGAGTAATGCCCTTTAGCTATTTCTTCATCTATTTCTTGTGTGTTAAAGCCGTATCCATACCCCTTAACACACTCCCGATAGCTAAAGGGACAGTAGTTAAATTATACGCTATTTTTCTAAAAACAACCATATTGTTTTTCGTTTAGCAAATGTAGGGTGTATTTTTTGAATTTTTTTTGTTATATTTTGAGTTGCAACTATTTTATTTGGCTGCAAGCCAAAAAACTAAAGATAGCCTCATGATTCAAAACTCTACGGATAATTTGGGGTTCAGACCATACAATGGTAGAAGTATGTTAACTAAAATAATTTATTTTTTGCCCGTGTTGGTGTTATCACCAACAAAAGCTAAATTTGGATTAAGCCAAGAACAATTGCAATATTTAATATGCAATAAAGATTTGAAAATAAACGGGCAATTTGATTTTAAATTTATAAGGAATTATTTTGAATAATGTTTTTTTAAAAATAGCAGCAATCAAAAGTTTTGGCTTCAAGGCGAAAAAAACCTTGAAGGTCTAGAAAATTTATAGTTAAAATAAGTTTGGTTTATTTTAAAAGTGTTACAGTTCCATTTAGATTAACGCGTCTCCCTTT
>JBDNIM010000241.1:0-2539 GCA_041688295.1 Bacteroidia bacterium | reverse complement strand
TTGAATTGTTATAATGTTGAATTGTTATAATGTTGAATTGTTAATGGTTCAGATAGCAATAGGAAGATTGAATTTTCAATTCATAATTATTAATTCAAACCTAATATTTCTTTTTCCCAGGGTTGTGCGGGGCTTTGGGATCGTATTTGGGCCCTCTGCCAAACTTTTCGGGTAAGGGGGTTTTTATAACTTCGTATCCTATTAATTTTTCTATGTCGCCAAACTTATTTTGGTTAAATTCGTTGATAAATGTAATAGCTTCGCCTTTGCTTTCGGCCCTTGCTGTTCTGCCAATTCTGTGCACATAGTCTGCGGCTTCGTTGGGTATATCGTAATTTATTACTAAACCAATGTCTTCAATATCTATACCTCTTGAAAGGATATCTGTAGCTACCAAAATTTGTAGTTGTTTGCTTTTAAAGTTTCTTAAAACCTCTTCTCTTTGGACTTGTTCTAGGTCGGAATGAATGGCTTTGGCTTTAAATCTTTCGCGTTGCAGTTCTATTTCAAGCTGTTTTACTTTTTGTTTGGTGCTTACAAATATAATAACGCTAGCGTATTCCTTTATACTAAGGATATGTTTTATCAAATAATTCTTTTTACTGTCGTAAACCAAAAAAGCAGATTGAGCAATGCCTGCTGCGGGTTTAGAGATTGATAAACTGATTTCGGCTGGATTTTTCAGTAGTTTATTTGCCAGTTGTCTGATTTTTGGCGGCATAGTAGCCGAGAACATTAACGACTGTCGGTTTGCCGGAATATGGTTGATAATTTTAGATATATCATCAAAAAAGCCCATGTCTAACATTCTGTCTGCTTCGTCTAATATAAAGTGTTCGATGTGTGGGAATTTCACATATCCCATGTTTAAATGGGCAATTAATCGGCCGGGGGTTGCAATTATGATATTGGCACCTTCTACCATAGCTTTCTTTTCTTTTTGAAATGCCACGCCATCGTTTCCGCCATATATTGCTAGGGAACTGATGTTGCTAAAGTATGTAAACCCTTGCAAAGCTTGGTCTATTTGCAAGGCCAATTCTCTTGTTGGCACTATGATTAGTGTGTTTGTAAATTCGGTTGGGTTAATACTCAATTTATTGAGAATGGGCAACAAAAAAGCGGCTGTTTTGCCTGTTCCGGTTTGTGCGCAGGCTATTAAATCTCGGCCTTCTAATATTAATGGAATGGCTTGTTCTTGTATGGGGGTTGCGTTTTCGAATCCCATGCTGTCGATGCTGTTTTGCAGGCTTGGGTCAAAATTAAAATCTGTAAACTTCAAAATTATTTAAATAAAAAACAAAACTAAAGTAATTTTCTCATACAATTGACATTTAGGACAAAAAAAAGTTAATTGTTGCATTGTCTGCTTGTTGTCGTAACCAATAAACCAACCAATCCACCAATAACCATTAAAATGGCAACAAAATTAGCTTTTATAAAAAAGATGCTTATTTTTGTATCTTTAAAACTATTTAGCATTAAAGTAGTTTATTCAAATACCCAACCATGAGAGTATCAGTTTTTAGAAAAGCACATTTTAATGCTGCACATAGATTACACAACGCCAATTGGAGCGAGGAAAAGAACAATGAGATTTTTGGATTATGTAACAACCCAAGTTTTCATGGTCATAATTATGAGCTAGAGGTGAAAGTAACGGGCGATATTGACCCCGAAACTGGCTATGTTATGGACACTAAAATTCTGAAATCAATTATTAAAACAGAGATCGAGGATAAGTTTGACCATAGAAACCTGAACCTTGATACCGTTGAGTTTAAAACCCTGAATCCCACTGCCGAAAACATAGTTATTGTTATTTGGCAATTAATAAAAAATAAACTGCCCAACCATTTAGACCTAGGCATTAGGCTTTATGAAACTGAGCGAAACTTTGTAGAATATAATGGATAACCACACAATAGATGCGATTGGAGACGACCACGAGTGTTTTAACATTAACACACCGATGGTGGAAAATGCTTTTGAAAAAAGCGATGACCAAAAAATAGAAATTATTCAAGATTATTTCCATAAAATAATGGAAACACTTGGTCTAGACATGACAGACGACAGCCTCAAAGGCACGCCAAAAAGGGTTGCAAAAATGTATGTTAAAGAAATGTTTTGGGGTTTGAATCCGGATAACAAACCGGTGGCTTCACATTTTAAAAACAAATTTAAATACACGAAGATGTTGATAGAAAAAGACATAAATTTCTACACCAACTGCGAGCACCATTTTGTTCCGTTTTTTGGCAAAGCGCATGTGGCTTATATTCCAAATGGAAAGGTTATCGGGCTTTCTAAATTGAACAGAATTGTTGAGTATTTTGCAAAAAGACCCCAGGTTCAAGAGCGCATGACAATGCAAATTTCTACAGAATTGAAAACAATTTTGGGTACAGATAATGTGGCGGTTATTATTAATGCAAAGCATTTATGTGTTGCTAGTAGGGGTGTAGAAGATGATACCTCATCTACAATTACTGCATTTTACGGAGGTAAGTTTAAAGATGATAAAAGGAAAGAAGAA
>JBDNIM010000240.1:0-4460 GCA_041688295.1 Bacteroidia bacterium | reverse complement strand
TAGATTTATTTAAACAAGAAAATTTAAGCGGTTCGCAAAGATATCCAGAGGCGCAAGAGGCCCTAAAAAAAGATTTTGCAAATGGCACATTAATTTTCAACTATGTTGGGCATGGTGGCGAGCAATATTTGGCTTCGGAAAAAGTAATCGATATTCCTTTAATATCAAGTTTAACTAATTATGATAAATTATCTGTAATTTTTACCGCTACCTGCGAATTTAGCCGTTTTGATGATGCCAAAAGAAAAAGTGCAGGCGAAATTATGTACACCAACCCAAATGGTGGTGCTATTGCCATGTTCACAACTACAAGGGTTGTATATGCTGGCGATAATGCAGATTTAACCAAATATTTTTGGAGCAATTGTGCTTATGCAAAAGTTGGAGGAAAGTGGCCAACCTTAGGAAATATTTATAAAAAGATTAAAAATCGCCCTTTTGCTGCCCAAAATGATAAAATGTTTTCGTTGTTTGGCGACCCAGCAATGACAATGAATTATCCTGAAAATATTGTAGTTTTAGATAGCATAAATAAAAAAGCAATAGGGTTGCAGAGTGATACAATGAAAGCCTTGTATAAAATGAGTTTTGCTGGGCATATTGAAGATGTAGTTGGAAGTAAAATGAACGCATTTAATGGTAAATTGAATTCAACTTTTTTCGATAAAAAATCCACTTTTTTTACATTGGGCAATGATAATGTTTCAAACTCTAAATTGCCTTTCAGCTTATATTCTAATATCTTATTTAAAGGAGAAAATTCAATACAAAACGGCAATTTTAACATCAATTTCGTTGTGCCAAAGGACATTAACTATAATTTTGGTTTTGGTAAAATTAATTTTTATGCAGACAATACGCAAACAGATGGATGGGGGTCGTATAGAGACTTAATGATAGGAGGGACAAATACAAATGCAATGGTGGATGTTCAAGGGCCTGAATTAGAAATTGCCATTGATGATTATTCTTTTGTAAATGGTGGAATTACTTCAAACTTTCCAACCTTATTGGCTAGATTGAACGATGAACATGGCATTAATACCTCAGGGAATGGCATTGGGCGTGATATTGTTGCGATTATTGATAAAGGGACAATCAATGAAAAAAGATTTGTTTTAAATTCATTTTATAAAGCAGCACTTAATAGTTATCAATCAGGCGAAGTTGCTTTTAAATTGGAAGGTGTTGCGGTAGGTAAACACACTTATACTCTAAAAGCATGGGATGTTTACAATAACTCTAATGAAACGACCATAGAATTTTATGTAAAACCAAGTGACGAAGTGCAAATTTCAAATTTGTTGAATTACCCAAATCCATTTAGCACCCGCACTATTTTTCATTTCGACCATAACCAAGTGGGTGGAAATTTAGATTTAGTGGTTAATATTTATACTATTTCTGGCCAAATTATTAAAAGGATTTATCATCGAATATACAATGCCAATGCGCATGTTTCTGAAGTAGAATGGGATGGTAAAGATGATTATGGAGATAAATTAAGTAAGGGTGTATATGTTTACACCTTATCCTTAACAACAGAACAAGGTAAAAAAACACAAAAAACCGAAAAACTAGTCATTCTTAATTAGGTTATATTAATTTAAAAACTATCTTTGCAAATTGATAATAATTTTACGAATTAACCAATACAAATTCTAAATGTTAAATTTAAAAACTGTTTCCTCAAAGCAAGCTTACTACATAGCTGTGCTTCTTTTCACGCTATTATTTTCTAATAAAAACGCTTTCTCACAAACTGGAATTTCACGACTCCAACTATCTGGCAAACAAAATGTTATAACTTCAGCTGTTCCCTTTTTAACAATAACTCCAGATAGCAGAAGGGCTGGAATGGGCGATGCTGGTGTGGCGAGTTCTGCTGATGCTAACTCAATTTATTGGAATGCCTCAAGCCTTGCTTTTGCTGATAAAAAAGGTGCTTTTGGTATTTCTTATGCCCCATGGTTGAGAAGTTTGGTGCCTGGTATTTCATATAATTCTTTGTCAGGATATACTCGAATAAACTCAAAATCAACTTTAGGAGGAGGATTTAGGTTTTTCTCATTTGGAGATATAAATTTTACGGATGATGTTGGCAGTCCTTTAGGGACCTTTAATCCTAGCGAATATGCAATTGATGTTTGCTATGCAATAAAATTGAGTAACAATTGGGCCATTGGCGCAACGCTAAAATATATTAATTCTAATCTTGCAGGCACACGCCCAATTAATGGAATTACACCAAGAGTAGGCAGAAGTGGCGCTGGTGATATTTCTGCAACTTACAAAGGCAAGTTTAAAACTAAAAATCTTAAATTGAAAGATAAATTAGATTATACTTTCGGTGCTAATATTCAAAACTTAGGTGCAAAAATTACATATTCAGACAGAACGAACAGGGAGTTTTTGCCAACCAATCTTAAAATTGGAACTGCCTGGACTTATAAAATTGACCAGTTTAATACTATCACAGGATTATTGGATTTCAATAAACTTATGGTGCCTTCTCCTGGTATTAATAAACTACAAAATTATCTTGGAAAAGATTCAGTGGACACAGACAATTTCATTGTTTATGAGAGAACCAATAGTGACGACCCCGTTATAACAGCTGCCGGGAAATCTTTTGTTGATGCGCCAGGTGGATTTAGAGAAGAGTTAAAAGAATATAACTACTCAATAGGTTTTGAATACGATTATGTTCAACAATTTAAAGTAAGGTTTGGTTATTTTAATGAAGCGGCAACCAAGGGAAATAGAAAGTATTTTACAGCTGGTTTTGGCTTGAAATATAAATCCTTGTCAATTGATGCAGCTTATATCATCCCTTTAAGACAAGCTCACCCATTGCAAAATCAATTAAGGTTTTCTCTATTGTTCGACATTGGTTCAGAAGGATAAAAATAACGATTAGTCTGCATCCATAAATGGCGCAAGCATGATGTTCCATTTTTCGTGGTTTCTTAATCCAACCTCTGCTTCTTTTTCGCCATAAAAAATAATTCCATCATAATTATTGATGTTTTCTTCATAGTTTTTACTTAAAATTATTGGACATGTTACATTTTCTTTTAATTTAGAGTAGCTTACTATTGAATTGGTAACAATCAAATGCGCATTTTTTGTAAGTTCATTTTGTTCGCCATCTGTTTCAATAATCAGTTTTTTATTGATTTCTAATATGCTTGGCTGGTTATAATTTACGGGAATTTGAATGTAGTCGGTGTTTAAAAACTCGCAAATTTCTATAATCCACTCAACTGGTTGGTTGCCAAACTCTGCAACAACAATTGGTCCATTAATCCACGAAAGCATTTCTTTTGCTTTATTTGGTTCAATGTAGTTTTCTGATTCTGGGTTGAAACAAAAGCCTACATAATGTGCCCAAATGCCAGCGGCATATCTTGCATCTGACAAGTTTGTGATATTAGAGAATTTTAAAATAAAAGGAATATTCATAATGGTTTTTAATTAAATTTGATTGCCTCAACAGGACTTATTTTTGTTATCATTCTAACTGGAATTAACAGCGCTATCATGCAAATTGCAATTGTGCCGATATTAATAAAAAGAATGTTTGTTAAACTAAGGTCTATGGGTACATAAGATAGATAATATGTTTCTTGCGATAAGGTTAGTATTTTGAATTTTGATTGTATGAAACACAAACTAAAACCAATAGCATTTCCAATAAGCAAGCCAATCATTAAAATATATAAAGCATGGTTTAGAAAAATGTTTTTTATGCTAGAATCTTTCATACCCATTGCTTTTAAAATCCCAATCATGTTGGTTCTTTCTATGATCAAGATTAGCAAAGCTGTGGTCATATTTATGCAAGCAACGATAATCATCAATGTTAAAATAATCACAATGTTTTGATCCAAATAGCCCAACCAATCAAATATTTGTGGATTCATTTTTACCAAACTTTCGGCTCTTAAATCAATTGGCAAGCTTTCGTTAATTATTTGATTAATGGATTCTATATTTTTGTAATTGTTCGTTTGCACTTCATAATGCGTAATTTGCTGTTCTTTTTTTGCAAAAATTCTTTGCATTTCAGATAAGTTTCCGATAATAAATAATTTGTCGCTTTCTTCTAATCCTGTTTCATAAATACTTGCAATTTTGCACGGAATAACCCGCATAGGTTGGTTAATAAAATAAATTTTAACCATGTCGCCAGTGTCTATTTTTAATTTTTTGGCTAGTATGTTTGATACAATTATTTCTCTTTTTTCCAATGGTGATTTTGTGGAAACTATTCGCCCTCTAATTTTATTCTTATTTAAAAACGAGAAGTTGTATTTTTCCGAAACACCTTTAAAAACGATGCCTTCAATGTCGTTTTCTGCTTTTAAAATACCAGGTCTGGAAATAATGGAATTGATTGAAACCACACCTTTAATGTTCAACAAATCTTTTTTTAGTTGAATTGAATCATTAAATTG
>JBDNIM010000239.1:0-11194 GCA_041688295.1 Bacteroidia bacterium | reverse complement strand
TGAATTTCAATATGCCTTGGTGCAGACACATATTTTTCTATAAAAACACTGTCATCCCCAAATGAACTCAAGGCCTCGCTCTTCGCCATGTTCATTTGAGACTCAAACTCCTCCACATTATTCACAATTCGCATCCCCTTGCCACCCCCGCCCGCACTCGCTTTCACCAAAACAGGAAACCCAATCTCCACCGCCACTTTTTTGGCCGCTTCAATATCCGTAATCGCCTCCTTAAGCCCTGGCACCAAAGGCACACCAAAGTTTGCAACCGCTTGTTTGCTCGCAATTTTGCTCCCCATCAAATCCATACTAGCCGCACTTGGCCCAACAAACAAAATGCCCACCTGCGCCAAAGCCGTTGCAAATTCCGAACGCTCGCTCAAAAAACCATAGCCAGGATGCACCGCATCAACGCCATGCGCTTTACATATTTCAATAATTTTATCCCCCAATAAATAACTCTCCCTCGAAGGCGGAGGTCCTAACAAAAACGCCTCATCTGCATATCTAACATGCAGCGCATTCCTATCCGCCTCGCTATACACAGCAACAGTTTTAATCCCTAGTTCCCTACAAGTACGCATCACCCTAATTGCAATTTCGCCCCTGTTTGCCACTAATAATTTGTTAATTTTCCTTATTTTCATACTTTAAAAATTCGACCGATGCAAACTTAATAAAAAAAATGGAGAATGGAGAATTGAAAATGGAGAATGGAGAACTGTTATATTGGTTAATGTTATATTAGTATACTAAATGGTAAAAAAAGCTTAGATTTTTTTTGTGTTTATTTAAAATTTATTGTCTTTAACTAAAAATTTATTGCCAAGGATTAAATAAGAAGGAATAAACCTAAAACAGCTAAGAAATTGCTCGATAAAGTGTTGTATGTCTTTCGCATAAGGAAAGAACCAAGGAAAATATTGGCGTTGGGGTTTGGAGAATATGGTTATATTTGTAGCGTGAAAAGGGAAAATGTTGGATATGATGGATTGGGCAGCTCAAAAGTGAGGGCTGGGTATTTGCAAGAAATCCCTGTTATTAATTTACCATGAATAATATACAAACAACTAAAGTTTATACTCCTTCATCTGTCAAAACTTTTGTAGAACGAACCACAAAAATTAACAATCATTTAGTTGACGCTTTAAAAACACTTGGGAAACAAATCATATTAAACGGACATACAAAATGCGGAAAGACAACTCTAATTGTTAATAAAACTAATAGATTGACTTTTTTAAAGAAAGCTATTGTTGAAGATTTAGAAACAGAAAAAGGGGGACATTTTCCCAACTTGTTGCCATACATTCAACTTCATGAATTTGAAGCGTTGGTCTTTTCTACATTGGATGCCATCAAGGCTTTATATTCCATAGAGAATGCGAAATTCAAGGAATTAGAACAAATTGCAACATCTTATCCTAACCCTGAGAATATTAACGAGAGCCCAAAAACTGCCCCTTCAAAAAGAATGAAAGACGACCAATTAAACAGAGGTTATAATAAAGTGAACGTTGGTATTGTGATAATCGAAGAAGCTAGCGTTGATATTATTTCATTGAAGTGCTAAAGATTTAAAGAATGAGTAGAAACATTATTAGAAAAAACATAGAAAAAGAGTCTTTCTGACAAATGAATAAGATGAAAACTTCGCAATATCAAAAAGTGGGTGTAAAAAGAGTGTTTCACCTGCAATCAAATATTTTAACAGAGGCTATAATAAAATGAAATCCGTTATATTATTAATAATTATTTTAAAAGTTTCAATCACATATTCACAGGACATAAACTTCTGTAATTACTTTACATTAAAAGTTAACGAAGTTGAATATAACGGTAAAAAAACAAAAGCATGTAGTCCTCAAATTATCTATTTTAAAAAAGACAGGTTTAGTAAGTTTGCTAGAAAGCACAACCTGAGATTTGATTACATTATATTTAAACATGCATTGAAATTTAATAAAATTGCTGAAAACTATCCTGACACAATAAAAATCCACCAAACATTTTGCGATAGTATCATTAATCAAAAAAATACACAATATTATTTAGGGTCTTTAACTCCTAAAAGTTTACTAAAAAGAACAATTTCTAAAGACACTTTTTCAATGAAAGAAATAATGTTAGTCGCTTCTAAGTTTTTCTATTGCGATAAGATAAATAGAAAGGATACATCTATTCAAAGCCATATATGCATTGGCATAAATGGACAAAACGAGTTTAAGTCCGAGAGAGATTTAACTGTTATAGAAGCCTATTGTTATGAGGTGATTTTCCATTATTTGATTAAAAAAAACGACCCTAAATTTTACACAGAATTTTACAAATTCAAGGGTGCATTAATTAAAGAAAAAAAAAGCGAGTTTGTTGACTTTGATAGCCATTTATTATTAATCAGAAAACTATGTTACTCCGAAATGGAGAACAATGTAGATTTAGAAAACAAACTTAAAGAATATTACAATAAGAATAGAAACAACTTAAATTTCACAATAAAAAACAAAAAACATAAATGAATTTATTACAAGTAAACTTTGAAAACAAGGAAACCATCTTAAACGAATTTGAAAGAATAGCAGACAAATTTAGCAAGAACATATACATTAAAATCAACAATAGCACTTATAGAATTGTAGATTTTGAGTTTTATGCCTACTCTGAAAGTTTTCCAGACCCTCAAACACATAAAAATAATATTCAATTGGAGAACAGTAAATTTTATTTACATAGTTCAGGCATTGACATCACTTTTGGAGACGGAAAAAGTTATGGTGGAATTCTAATTCGTGGAGTCGTAAAAATGTTTGATGGCGCTGACCAAAAAAGTGGTTTTTCCAAGACACAATTTGATGGCCCTCAAAATGTAGCCACAGAATTATTTTCTAACTTAAACAACCTAACAAATTCAGAGCCAAATGAAATTGCATTAATTGACATTGAAGGAAATAAAAAAGAGGCTGATTTTTATCCAGCAATCCATTTATTAAAAACGAAAAGAGTTGGTTTAACACCAAAAGCTGATGATAAAGAAGATTATTACATGAACTTGCCATTGAGATACATTGCCGTTTTAAGACCTTCTGAAAAATTCAAACAAAAAATAAAAGGAAAAAAAAGTTTATTGAAGGAAGGTGTTGCCAATCAAAGATTATCAGAAATACAAGCCTTAGAGATTATTGGTTACAAAATTGTGTTTTAATGATAGCAGATAGCCAAACAAATTTTGTGTACTTAGCAGACACATTGCAAGAAAAATTTCCGAATTTCTATATAGAACTTGAAAAGTTACTTAAAGAAAAGGGAAATGAACCAAAACTTTTGCCAAATACAAACGATATTTGGGCGAGAGATTACATGCCAATTCAAATTAATGATAGCAAATATATAGAATATCGCTACGACCCAGACTATTTGCAAAGCAAATATAAAGGCTATCGAAACTTAAAAACATACCCTGACATGGTATGTGATAAGTTAAAACTTAAAACAGTGAAGTCTGATATAATAATGGATGGTGGAAATTTTGTAAAATCATCTGATTGTGTAATCATGACAGACAAAGTTGTTAAGGAAAATTTCTTCCGTTATAAAAAAATCGATTTACTTAAAAAGCTTTGTGAAACTTTTGAAGTGGAGAAGATTGTACTAATTCCGTGGGATAAGTTGGATGATTATGGACATTCTGATGGGATGGTTCGCTTCATTGATAACTCGACAGTTTTAATCAATTACCTATACAAGGATGACAAAACTTTGATAAACCGAATAAAGCAAGCTGGCTTAAAAACAGAGTTTATAGATTTTAAAGTAAAAAAGAAAGATAAGCGCAACTGGGCTTACCTAAACTTTCTTCAAACAAAAGATCTAATTCTTCTGCCAAAATTAGGGATTGAGGAAGACGCACAAGCGTACGAGCAGATTGAAAGTTTTTATCCAGATTATAAAGGAAAAATCGCTCAAATAGACATGGCTGAAATTATTAAATTGGGAGGGGCATTGAATTGCATAACATGGACAACTAAAGAAGTTTGATGCAAAAAATTTTATTGACTTTTAACAACGACACCAACAACTGCAAAATATTTCCAGAACCAAACCGCTACAAATGCGGTAAATAAGCTATCCAATCTCCGCAATTCTTGCGGAGATTAAAAAAAACATAAATTGCAGGTATGCTTTCGCCAACAGAAAGAAGGCATTATTAAATTAGAAGCAATACTGCACTTTTAGAGATATAAAAACTTCCGTTTTAAGCTTCAACAGAAAAAGTGAACACCATATTTTGAACAATATCTGGGTGCAAACTTTGAGAAACGGGGCATGTTTTGGCTATTCGTTCAAAGATTATTTGGTCTTTAACATCCAAAGCCACAGAGGTAATAAAATTTACATCCACATTAATTTGCACAATGCGCCTAGGTGCATCGCCACTCATGATTTTTTGCACAGTAGCATTGCTTTTTCTCATATCAACCCCATTGTTTTGCGCATATATACCAACAACTGTTAAAAGACAAGCAGCCAACGAAGTAGCAGCCAAATCGGTAGGAGAAAACGCCTCACCTTTGCCATGATTGTCCAATGGCGCATCGGTAATGATTGTGTTTTTAGAATCCAAATGTGTTGCGTTGGTTCTTAATTCACCTAAATATAGTATATTTGAAGTCTTCATTTAATTTTAAAAATGCAAAGGTACAATAGTAATCATATTTTGGTATTTAGTTTCATTTTTTTTAAATCATTGTCCATGTTTGCCCAAGAATCCTTTGACATAACATTTGAAGATTCGCATCTTCGCTTTGGTGTTTATGCCTCTGGATATGGAAATGGCTTGTTTTTTAGAAACGCAACCGCAAGAAACGACAATAAAAGTTTAATTACTTATGAATTTAATTTTGGAAACATCAAACATTCTAGAGAAAAAAAGATTCTAAACAATCTGAGAGCCTCCGATGCGCCTTTTGTTTTCAACAAAACCAATAGAATTTACATGTTGCGCTCTTTATTTGGTTTTTCAAAAACACTATCGGCCAAAGGCAGCAAAAGTTCTTTGGGCGTCAATGTGTTTGCTGCTGCTGGACCATTAATTGGTTTCAAAAAACCAGTTTTCATAGAAATAGCCATTATAGACACTTCCATTGCAAACAATAGTTTTATTGAGTCGCAGCGCTACGACCCAAGCAAAACAGACCCATCAAACATCCTAGGACAGTCTAACTTCTCTAAAGGTATTGGACAAACAAAACTTTTGTTGGGTCTCAGTTTTAAATCAGGCATAAGCTTTGATTGGGGCAATTATCGATCCGATTTTAAATCAATAGAAGCTGGCATAATGATAGATTATTTGCCCAGTCGCCCAGAAATAATTTATGGAATAAAAAACAAAGTGTTTTTTTCTGGGTTTTATATTAGCTTTGCATTTGGAAAGAATTATTAAGATATGACCGACATTCTCAACGAAAACAAGAAAAAAAGAACCAAACCAGATTGGTTAAAAATACAAATACCGATTGGTGAAAATTACACCGAGGTAAAAAACATAGTGAAAACGCACAAACTTCATACTATTTGTGAAGATGGCAAATGTCCAAACATGGGCGAATGTTGGGGCGCAGGCACCGCAACATTTATGATTTTGGGGAATATTTGTACCCGTAGTTGCTCTTTTTGCGCAGTGGCCACTGGCCGCCCAACAGAATATGATTTAGACGAACCACAAAGAATTGCCGATGCTGTAAAACTAATGAAAGTGAAGCATTGCGTTATCACATCTGTGAACAGAGACGAGCTAAAAGACAAGGGCGCGGGTGTTTGGGCGGCAACAATAAAAGCCGTAAAAACAATCAACCCAGGTGTTACCATGGAAACATTAATTCCAGATTTCAAAGCCCAATGGGACATGCTAGAAATGGTGGTAAACGAAAAGCCTGAGGTAGTGAGCCATAACATGGAAACCATCGAAAGACTTTACCGCATTGTGCGACCGCAAGCAAAATACGAAAGAAGTTTGGAACAAATAAAAAGAACCAAAGAACTTGGCAGAAGAACAAAAAGCGGCATGATGTTAGGACTTGGCGAAACGGAAGATGAGGTTTTTAAAGCTATGGACGACCTTTTGCTTCATGGATGCGATGTTTTAACGCTAGGACAATATTTGCAACCAACAAAAATGCACCTAGAAATTAAAGAATTTGTTACCCCCGAAAAGTTCAAAATGTATAAACAAATTGGTGAAAACAAAGGGTTTAAGATTGTTGAAAGTGGCCCTATGGTTCGCTCTTCATACCATGCAGAAAAACATATATAATTTATTTGCAAATAATTTCTAAAACCATTATATTTGTAAATTGTTAAAATAGAAATATAGATATGAAAAAAATTCTAATTACTTCCAGTGTTTTATTATTATTTGTTGGCGGTTTTATGCTTAATTCCAACAAATCCATTTACTCGAATAGAGAAAAAAGCAATTTAAAAGAAGTTTTAAAATATCAAGTGCCTGGCGGAAAAAAAGCTGCTGGCATCTCCGAATTTTTTGGTGCTATTAGGAATAACATTGAAACAGGATCTGTTAGTATTGAAGAATACACAAATGGTTTAAATGCTATGAACAATATGTCGATGAAAAGAGCTGTAAACTCTGTTTGGTCAGAGCTTGGACCCGACAATGTTGGTGGCAGAACAAGAGCATTTTTGCAGGATAAAGACACGCCTTCGTTAATGTTCGTGGGCGGTGTTAGTGCAGGATTGTTCCGTTCCACAACGCGTGGTTTGTCTTGGGCACCCGTTAATGATTTTGAAGCCAATTTAAACATCTCTTGTATAGCTCAAAACACAGATGCTGTGATAGTGTATGGTACGGGCGAAGGTCAGTTTGTTTCCATAGATGGAACCATGAGAGGGACGCCAGGTTTTCAAGGATTGGGTATTTTTAGGTCAACAAATAGAGGTAGAAGTTTTCAAAATTTAGCGTCAACAATCAATTTTGGCAATATTAGCTCTTTGGCTGCCGAAAAATCTGGAGGCACAAGAATTTATGCTGCAACAGATGGAGGCATTCGTTATTCAGACGATGGTTTAACTTGGTTATTGGGCAGAAATGGCGTTTGTAAAGAAGTTAAAGTCGCTTCGAATGGACATGTATATGCTCAATTAATTAATAGTATTCAAAAAAGTTCAGACAGAGGTGTAACTTGGACAACGATTTCGCCAACAGGCGTTCAGTTTTCGAGGGCTTCAATTGCTATCTCTCCTGAAGATCCTAATTATGTTTATTTTATGGCATCTGCGGGTGGCACATTAGAAGGTGTTTATCGTTCAACTGATGGTGGCATTAGTTTTACAAAAATAATAAACAGAGGTACGCCATATTTTGAACCTTTAGGCTCCACCGCATCTGCACAAGGCAACTACAATAATGTTTTATCCGTTAACCCAAAAAATAAAGACCATATCATTATGGGAGGTACGCCCTTGGCAGAATGGAAATTAAATAACAACCCAACTTATATTGCCTCATTAAATGAATTTGGCGGTGCAAACCCTTCGCATGTTCATGCAGACAAACATGTTTTGGAGTGGGATGAAACAACAACACCACCAACTTTAATTATTGGTTGCGATGGTGGTTTATTCTTTAGTTCAGACAATTTGAGAACTTTTTCTCCAAAAAACTTTGGATTTAATGCAACACAGTTTTACCATGTTGCGGCCGATTATGAAGGAAATGTTGCTGGTGGAACACAAGACAACGGTACACAATATATCAATAAAAAAGGAAACACAAAAAAAGCGGCAGTGCTTATTAAAGGTGGAGACGGTTATTACACTGAAATTTCGGTTAAAGACAATTCAAAAATATTTTCATCTACATACTATGGAAACATTACCCGCTCTAGAGATTTTGGAAAAACACAATCTTGTTTGTGGGATAGAAGAATCGCCCGTTCATTTATTGGATTGACTGACACTGCAAAATTCTGCGAACATTTTCATGAAGCTAATTATGCGCCATTTAACACAAAATTTACATTGTGGGAACACCCTGATTTTAACAACCAAGAATCTCGCTTATTTTTTGCAAGAAACGGTCAAATATGGATGGCTATTGGCGCAACAAACATGGAAAAAGAGCCGAAATGGTATATGATAGCAAACGCTCAAGGCGGTTCAGAAGTTTGGAATATGGAACCAACAAGAGATGGCAATTCTTTGTTTTTCTCCAACAGCACAACTATTTTTAGAGTAGATGGATTCAATTCAGCCACTTACGATCCTTGGTCTCCAGAATTATCAACTCCTGTGGGCGTAACAATTACAAATTTAGGATTCAATTTGGCAGGTGGGCGTTCAATCACAGCCGTTAAGCTTGACCCGAATGACAACAGCAAAGCAATAATCACTATTGGAAACTATGGCGGTTCGGCCGCTAGAATATACAGAGGCAATGATATGTTAGGAACAGCTACATTTACGAATATCTCTGGCAACATACCAAACATCCCTATTTATGATGGATTAATTACATTTAGTAACGCGAACACTTTATTTGTTGCTACAGATTTAGGCGTATTTGCATCTGATAATGCTGGTGTATCATGGACACCGCAAACAAATCCATCCAACAAATTCCCAAGAGTAGCCACTTTGTCTTTAAGACAATTTTATTTCCCATTTAAGAGTCAAGGTTCAATATATGCAGGAACGCATGGAAGAGGATTTTTTGAATGTCAACAATACAAAACAAACCTAAATCCGTTAACAATAAATAAAAGCTTTATTCAATTGGAAGCTTACCCTAACCCTTCGACAGAAATTGTAAATATTAAATTCAAAAGCGATGCTAGCGAAATTGTTATAGTTAATCTTACAGACCTAAATGGAAAAATTATTTATACATCAAAAGTTACAGCCGTTGCAGGCGAAAACATAACAGTTATTGAAACAGCAAACATCAAAACAGGCATTTATATTGTAACCATTAATCCAACTAAACAAGGCAGTCCATCAAGAGGCACTGTTAAATTGGTTATTAGACATTAAGGAAGCAAACACTTTCAAAAAGGGCAATAATCAATGATTGTTGCCCTTTTTTGTTAAAGATTTCCAATGTCATATTTATCTTTGTTTGACAAGCAATTTT
Organism: Bacteroidia bacterium; assembly: GCA_041688295.1. Classification (GTDB taxonomy): domain Bacteria; phylum Bacteroidota; class Bacteroidia; order NS11-12g; family UBA955; genus JABMMZ01. Next base: position 2,049 of record JBDNIM010000239.1, on the reverse strand, counting down.
CTATTGAGTAAATGGTTTTAGCTTTTTATTTGCTCAAATAAAAAATGGTCTATAAACCCCATAAAAAATAAGAGATTCTGCATAATCATTAAATCGTTCAGACAATTATAAAAAAATCTCACAAAAGGCGCTATTTTTGTGAAATTGGTTTTTTTATAGGTTTTTTATTGGTTTTTTGAGGATTGGCATAATATGGCAATGCAACAGCAAAAAGCATAGCAAATACCATAAAAAGTTTAAATACATTCTTTTTTTACCAATTGCGTTTAAACAATTTCGAGCCATATCAACTCAATCAGAAATTTTATGCCCAATGTCGCGCCACAAAATACCCTCATTTATTCTGGTATTGGGTGTTAAATTATTGGCGTACAATTTACCTGTTCCTAGTCCCGAATGGAGCTTAGGATGCACAGATGCTGCAAATTGTGCAATGGCATTTAGACCAATATTTCCTTCAAGGGCAGAAGTCAACCACCAACCAATATTCAACCTTTCAGCCAAACGAATCCATTGTTCTGTTTTAACAAATCCGCCCAAAAGATTGGGTTTTAAAACAATGTAATTTGGCGCTATGGTTTTTAGCAAAACTTCCATATCTTTCTCCAAATCTACTCCAATCAGCTCTTCGTCTAACGCAATGGCAATGGGCGACTTTGCAATCAATTGCTTCATTTCTTGCCATTGACTTTGCTTGATCGGCTGTTCAATGCTATGAATATTATAAGCTGCCAACTGAGTCAGTTTTTGTAAGGCATTGCTTGGCAAAAAAGCCCCATTAGCATCCAATCTAAGTAAAATATCTTTTCCTTTAGGATGTGCTCTAATAATTTTTAATAGTTCTAATTCTTTGTCAAATTCGATAGCCCCAACTTTTAATTTAATACAATCAAAACCATTTTCAATTTTTTGAATAGCCTCCGCTTTCATGTCTTCAAAATCGCTCATCCAAACAAGACCATTAATGGGCAACCCTTGTTTGCCAATGGCATAAAAATTGTTGAAAATAATTTGATTACCTCCATTTTTCAAATCGAGCAAAGCCGTTTCTAACCCAAATTTTATAGAAGGATAAAGGTTCAAATTAAATTTATAGTCGGCTATGTTTTTACCCAAATTAATGGCTTTCACCAAATTCTCTAACTTCTGAAAATAATCTGGCTTGTCATCAATACTCAGGCCTTTGAGTGGCGCGCACTCTCCCATACCTATAATTTTAGGTTGTCTTTTGTTCCAAATTTTAAGCACCCAGATAGTTCTGTCTTCAAAAGCGCCCCTGCTTGTGGTGGCAGGCTTTTTAAACTTCAAAATATAAGGTTCAATACTTGCTGCAAGTCCCATTTTTTTAGATATCTAAAATTTGAGTAATACCAATATAAAATGCCATAAAAAGGGTGGATAAAGAAAGATATTTAAGCTGTTTGTTGTAATCCATGCGTGTTGCAGCTTTTTTTATAAAAACAAAATGAATTCCCAATAATGCTAAAAACATTAAAATCCGTAAATACGGAACCGCTTGATTTTCATAAAAATAAAAAGCCATAATCAACAAAATACTCAAAAATAAAATCGCAAAATGATAAATAAGCGCATTACTCTTCCCCATTTTTACAGGTAAAGTATTTTTGCCTTTCATTTTGTCAGAATTCATGTCTCGTATATTATTTACATTCAAAACGCCAACACTCAGCAAACCAATAGCAACCGCTAAGGCAACAATACCTAAGTTAATTGTTTGAGTTTGCAAAAAGTAAGCCCCCAAAACAGACACCAACCCAAAGAAAACAAACACAAACAAATCGCCCAAACCATAATAGCCATAAGGTTTTTTGCCTGCGGTGTAAAAATAAGCTGAAAAAATACCTGCAACCCCCAAAACCAACATCAGCCAAAAACTGACATTGTAAATGCCAAAAGCAAAAAAAAGTAAAAGAATGCCAAAAATCAAGGTAAGTGCGCCCACCAAATAAACGGCAAACTTCATTTGTTTAAGTGAAATTTCGCCCGTTGTTAGCAACCTGTCTGTGCGTTCTTCTGAGTCGGCCCCGT
>JBDNIM010000028.1:0-5407 GCA_041688295.1 Bacteroidia bacterium | reverse complement strand
GTTAAATTATTTGCAAGGATTATGTTGTAAAAATAACGAATCTTGCAGATAAACAACAAACAATTTATGCACAATTAGTTGACTTATAAAGTTTTATGTGCTTTTTAAGGGACGACTATTTAAAACTTAAATTTATTTATTAATAATGTCTGATTTTGCAAATAATAGGGATAAAGAGAAGTTAAAATTAACAGATTATAAAAAATTAAAAACAGTCAAAGAAAATATGCAAATAAAATTTGAGTGGTAAAGGTTAGGTGACAATTTTAAAAAACTAACTATTTATAATAAAGCATATAAAATTATCCCAACATTAGAAGGTAAAACCAATCTATCAAAATTAAAATAAAAAAATGGCGAATTGGAATGAAGTGCTTCAAGAAATAATTTTTGAAGCAAATGAGAATCCTGAAGCAAACGATCTAGATACAGTTAGAAAAAAATACCTAAGTAAGATATCTAAAATAACTGGTCGTAATACAATAGCATCTTATTCTGGTTGGCTGCAAAGTCCAGATTCTTCAGACACTGCAATTAATGATAAGGATAAGTCAGGTTTTATGCTTATTATTAATAAATTAAACACCAAATTAGAATTAGACTTAGTTTTACATACTCCAGAACGCGAAATTGCTGCAACAGAGTCGTTAGTAGATTATCTGTTCAATGTTTCCAACAAAGATATTCGTGACATAATTCCACAAATTTCTATGTCTGCTGGCGAAATGATTGCTCTTTAAAGTAAAGAAAAATGAGCAAACAATCTAACTTAGGCCCCATAGATCCGCAAATTGGTGGGTTAGCTTCTCAAGCTATTTTACAAGAATTTGAAGATGCCGAAAAGGATATTAACTCTAATCCCAATAATGCTTTGTTGTGGCAAACTATAATTTGAAAATATCATCCTACTCTTCTATTATCTTGCAAACAAGCCATAGAATGGTCTGAAAAAATCGTTTCTGAATGGTTGTATTATAATATGTGTAATCAAGACCCAAATAAAGTTGATAATATTATAAAGATATTTCTCGCAAAGAATGTATTTCGGCAGGACTTAACATTGCCAATTTTGAAGATAATCAAGAGCTACAAGATTCAGTTCTTACAACTCATCGTGCCTATATGCACATCCTCTTAAATTCAGGAGCAGTTAAAATAATTGAGAATCAATTTGGGAGCAACATATATTGAAACTGTTACTATATAAGTTAATAAAATTATTTTTTAGCATAACAAAAGCCCTTCGCATTGCGAAGGGCTTTTCTATAATTATTTTGCACAAAACCTATTTAATAAACATAAGGTCTCTGTATTTTGGCAATTTCCAAGCTTCATTATCAATAATTTCTTCTAACTTATCTGCACTTTCTCTGATAATTTCAAAATATGGTTTTACCTTGTCGCAATAGGCTTTTGCTCTTTTGTCTGCATGGGTAATTAAATTGGCTTTTCTGCGCTCTTCAATCATTTTGTTATTGTTTTCCCATGTAGCATTAACATTTTTAGAAATCTCTTTGCTCAATTCAATCAAAGTCTTACATTCCGCTTTTGTTTGTCCAATTGTTAACATCCCCGATATTGTTGTTACTAAGTCTTTTTGATAACTTACTGCCGATGGAATAACAAAATTATTTACTAATTCTCCCAAAATTCTACCTTCTATTTGTAGTTTCAATACATAATCTTCAAATTTTATTTTAGTTCTGGCTTCTAATTCTTTTTGAGAGTAAATGGCATTGTCAACAAATAGAGCTTTGCTTTTGGCAGAGTTGTATGCATCTAAAGCATAAGCCGTTGTTTTTAAGTTGCTTAATCCTCGCTTTTTTGCTTCCAATACCCACTCATCGCCATATCCGTTGCCTTCAAATATTATTTTTTTGCTCGATTTAATATAAGAAATCAATACCTTTTCAATCGCGGCTTGCTTATTTACTTTCTTTTTAATTAAGGCATCCACTTCTATTTTAAATTGTTTTAATTGCTCTGCAACAATGGTATTTAAAACAATGATAGCACTTGCGCAATGGTCGCTACTACCAACAGCCCTAAACTCAAATTTATTGCCCGTGAAAGCAAAAGGAGAGGTGCGGTTTCTGTCGGTGTTGTCCAATAATATTTCAGGAATTCTATAAACACTTATCGTTTTGTCGCTCACTCTGTTTGGTTTTGCTGTTGGTTTTGATAATTCAAAACGGTTTAAAACATCAGACAATGTGCTTCCAATAAAAACAGACATGATGGCTGGTGGGGCTTCATTTGCGCCAAGTCTGTGGTCGTTGCTGGCAGTTGCAATACTCGCCCTAAGAAGGTCGGCATGTTCATGAACGGCTTTTATGGTATTAATAAAAAAGGTTAAAAACTGTAAATTATCTTGTGGGCTTTGTCCTGGCGACAATAAATTAATGCCCGAATCTGTTACTAAAGACCAATTGTTGTGTTTGCCCGAACCATTAACACCTTTAAAGGGTTTTTCGTGCCATAAAACACGCAATTTATGTTTAGCCGCTAAACTTTGCATCACATCCATTAACAAAGAATTGTGGTCAATGGCAATATCTGCCTCTTCAAACATAGGCGCACATTCATATTGACCTGGAGCAACTTCATTGTGTCTGGTTTTTAAAGGAATGCCTAATTTTAAAGCCTCTTTTTCAAAATCGGTCATGTAATTGTATATTCTTTCCGGAATACTTCCAAAATAGTGGTCTTCCAATTGTTGTCCTTTTGCAGGCATATTGCCTATTAAAGTTCTGCCAGAAAAAAGCAAATCAGGGCGTTGGTTAAAGAGCGCTTCGTCTATCAAAAAATACTCTTGCTCAATGCCCAATGAAATTTTAATATTGTTTACATTTTCATCAAAATATTGGCAAACTGATGCTGCGGTTTTAGTTAAAAAAGTAGTAGATTTAATTAAAGGCGCTTTGTAATCTAATGCCTCGCCTGTGTATGAAACAAAAATTGTAGGAATGCACAATGTTTTTCCACTGGCTTTTTCCATAATAAAAGCAGGCGAAGATGGGTCCCAAGCGCTGTATCCTCTAGCTTCAAAAGTGTTTCTAATGCCTCCATTTGGAAAACTAGACGCATCAGGTTCTTGCTGTGCCAAAGCCTTACCCGTAAAATTTTCTACACCTGTATCAATGCCTGTTGGGTCGAAAAAAGAATCGTGTTTTTCTGCAGTTGCACCTCTCAACGGTTGAAACCAATGTGTGTAATGTGTGGTGCCTTTTTCTATTGCCCAATTTTTCATCCCTTCGGCAATTTGGTCGGCCATTTTCATATCCATTCGTTTCCCTGTCGTGCGCGATTCGTTAACAGATTTAATAGCCTCTTTGCTTAAATATTCTGCCATTGCTTTTGGTCCAAATACATTTTTGCCAAAGTATTCTGAAATTTGTTTGGTCGTTTTTGTTTTACTTTTCATAGCCTGAGTCATCATTATTTGTTAAAATTTTTATGGGTGCAAAAATAATTGTATGATGGTAAAAATGCATAAAGAACTATAATAAATTTTTTAATTTTTTAAAATAATGAACCAATATGTATAAAAAAAATAGTATTTTCGCCTTGTAATGCTAAATAATCAAATACCTTATAATAATCTGCTTTCTATTGGTCAGATGGATTTTATAGTTTCGGAGGAATTAAAACAAGCTTGTCATTTGCTTAAAGCAAAAACAGCTTACTTAAATGGATTTTTAGATGCATCCAACAATTCTGATATTCTTTCTCTTTTAAACCAAATTAAAATTACTGAGCTTAAATATTCTATGGAATTGGAGGGCCATTCCATTGCTTTTTCAAAATTATTTGAAGCCAGCATTGCAGAAAATAATCTTAAAGATAATCTTGCAAAATTTATTATTAATGGCAGCAAAACGAAGATTAAAGACCATTCAAAGATTTCTGATTATAATATTTTTGATCCCTTAAATAAATCATTTAACACCATTGTAAGAGAAAAAAAGGAGTTGCAATATAAAAGCTATTTTACAAATTTAACGCTTTATACAACACCGAATAATGCCAATATAATTAAGTTTTTAAGAAGCGATTTGCAGTATTGGATGAATGAAAATAATGAAAACAAAGACATTGTTATACATTGTTTGATTCATCATCAAATTAGAAGTATTGGGGTTTTTAGCCAACTAAATGGTTTGATTGCTCGGCAATATAGTAGTTTGTTTTTGGGCAATTTGGCCAATCATAACATTATTTTGCCTATTTCTAAATATATTATCAAGAAAAAGGAAGCATATCAAACCCTATTTAGAAAAGCTGTTTTTGAAAATGAATATGGAAATTGGTGCTTATTTATGATAGCGATTTTCATTGAATCGATTGATGATTTGATTGAAAAGATTTATCAAACCAAGGCTCTTAAAACACTAACAGAAGCGCGTATTGACAAAATTTTCGACAATCATTTGCCTGCTAAAAAAATTACAGATATTGTATTTACGCAGCCTTTTACAAAGCAAAAACAATTTATAGAAGACTGTTTTTTACACAGACACACAGCTTCGTCTTATCTAAAAAAGCTAGCATCAATTGGTTTGTTAATTGAAAAAAAATCGGGCAGAGAAAATCTTTATTTTAATAAAGCGTTCTATGATATTTTGTTGGGTTGATTAGTAGATTACCTAAAATAACTTTTAAAATTAGAAGATTACTAAAAATCCGTTAACAAGTCCAAAAAAGATGGCATTCATCTAATCTATCTGCTTTATAATAATAAATCTGTGGCTTATAAAGCAAAATGAAACTAATAGGCATTAAATTATCATTTATAAATTATACTTTTAACTTTCAATTTCTTTTACTTTAAAAATGAATTATACTTATGCAAATTTCAAAATATAGACTCGAAATCTTTCAAATATGCAGGTTTGTTCAAATTAGAGCATCAAGAATTAAAGAAAATAAGTTTTAATAACACAAATGTAGAATCTGTTTTTGGCAATGAAAACGAGATTATTGTTAGTAAAAGAAAAAACAGAAACACATTAGAATATTTTTTGCTTAATCTTTACGAAAAGGACTACTTCTACCAATAATTTATCTAACCACAACAATCCAATGTTAGTAAAGTAACAAAAATAAATACATGCGTAACTATTGACTTTAACAATAGAATTAACAATGCTATTGACCAAATATTATAATTTCAAAAGGGTAAGTTGGCTTGCTTTTTTAAGCAATGTATGCCATAAATAAAGGGCTGTGGAGATTAATTCTTGCTATTTCTATTTTTGTCATTTAGAATCACTAATGTCCGATAAAACTTTAAAAAACGATTTTTTGAAAATTTAGTAATTAATAATCAGCTAGTTATGTTTTTTATTATATGTTTTCTAAAAACACGCTAACCAAAAAGCATTAATTGGTCTTTATAATTTGTTTG
>JBDNIM010000238.1:0-13838 GCA_041688295.1 Bacteroidia bacterium | reverse complement strand
TAACGATTTAATAAGTAGGTATAATTTAAATATTTACAATGATGATAGACCATTTTTAGGCAAGCAAGAATTTGTGGTAATTGAAAGAAAGCCGACCTTGTTTTTAGATTTCACTGTATATTTAAAAGCAGAATATGTTTTATTTGATAAAATAGGATTTTATGCCATTTGGGGCTTAACGCCTTATACAAAATATTATAGAAAAGCGCAAAGAACAGATTCCAATAAACTCAATTCTTTATTTGGTTTTGGTGTTAATATTCAAATTATAAAATAATTTTTATATTAAAGCACTTGTTTACTAATTCACCAAAGTCCCAACCTTTCGCTTAACATTAAGCGTTTTAGATTGCCTTTTTTGTTCATGTCAAATACCAAAATAGGCGCGTTGCTATCCAGAAGAGCATGCTTCCGTTTTTACAGGCAATGCAAAGAAAAATATAATTCATATAACTTGGTCATGTTTGCGATATAAAACAGCCTGAAAAATGTCTATTATACCAAGTTTTTTAAAGAAAAAAAGTGCGTTTAGTTTGGAACGATGAAACAGAAAAATGGTATTCTTCAGTCATTGATGTGTTAGCTGTGCTAACCGATCAAGCAGAATACAAGAAAGCGCGAAGCTATTGGACAACTTTAAAGATTCGATTGAAAAAGGAAGGAAGTGAGGTTGTCACAAAATGTGACATACTGAAAATCTGTTTGCTATTAAATTAAAAATAGTTTTTGAAATCGATACAATAAATTTTAGATTTTGAGGTTATTAAATAAAAATCAATCTTATGTATAATAAATTTTTAACCCTGCTAGTTTTGATTGTTTTATCTTCCGAGGTAATTGCACAATCTAATCAAAACGATTACAAAGTATTCTTTAAAATAGATGAAAGTAATTTAGATGAACAAGACCTTTTGGTTTTAAATCAAATTGTAAACGACTTAAAAAATCAAGTTTATTATGAAATTACATTGACGGCTCACACTGATTTTAACGCCAGTTATATGTATAACGAGGCTTTGTCTAAACGGAGAGCCATTTCCGCAGAAGAATATTTAATTTCTAAGGGACTTAAAAAAGAGTTTTTTGACATTAAATGGCATGGAGAATATTTGCCAGTTGCTAGTAATTCATTTGATGAAGGGAAAGCGCAAAACAGAAGAGTTGAAATAAAAGTGGTTAAAAAAACACTAAATAACACCCAAGATTTGATACAAAATATCAAACCGCAATATCAACAAACTTTTAATTTGAATCATCAAGGTTCTACCATTTTATCTAGCGAAAATGGCATGAAAATAACAGTGCCTGAAAATGCTTTTATAACCAAAGATGGCAAAACAGTGCCTCAAGAAAAAGTGGAAATAAAACTTGAAGAATTTCACAATCCTATGGATTTTATATTCAATAAATTAACGACTATTAGTGATGGAAAAATGTTGGAAAGTGGCGGAATGTTTAAAATTACAGCAGAGTTCAATAATCAAGAATTGATTTTAAAAAACGATAAAAAAATTAATGTTGAAATGCCTTCAAAAAATATCAAACCTAATATGAATGTTTTTACAGGCAAAAAAAATAGCCGTGGCGAGATGGAATGGCAAATTAGACCGGAAACTTTTGGTTTAAAAAACAACAAGGTAAATTTGACAGAATGCCCAATGAATTTGAATCCTGAACTTTTAAAAGAATTATACATCAACCAAACTTTAACTCAACAAACCCTTAATTTAAAACATTCCGTTCCTCGTTTGGTTAAAAAACCTGTGATGCCCAAAACACCAACATATTTCAGCTATCTTTCCGAAAGTGAAGTTTTTACTTGGTTTGAAAAGATTTCATTAAGCAAGACCGAAAAAAGTTTAAAAATGAAAATAGAAACAGACAAAATAGATGCTTTGAATACCAGAAAAAGAGTGAAATACGAAAAAAAACTCATTAATTATCAGGTTAGATTATCCACCTATCCTCAGGATTCTATTAATAATATTTTAGCGAATAAGGAGTGTGATGAATGGTTTACTAAAGAAATTGCAAAACTTTCCAATAATACTTTAATTATTGAACAGAATGCATATAACAAAGCCATTTCAAATCTTATAAAGTATAATAAAGCCAAAAAAATAACTTGCCAAAATTTACCAAGATTTATTACCCGTCAATCTCGTTTTAACAAAAATGATGAAGAACAAATCATAAAAAACAATAGATTGATGTTTGCTTTAATAGAAATAATGAACAACGGAAGTTTTATTAATAGATTGTTCAAAAATGGGGTAATAGATTATAGCAATGCAATCTTAGCCAAATATGTCAAAAGAAGATATCGCTTCACTGAAGTTTCAATTAGTAACAGATTTGTGAATTTATCAAGCAATCCCTATCTAGTTAAGATTAAAAACATGGCGGAATTAGAAAATTTAAAAAACAAGGGTATCAATAATCAAACATTGGCAAAAGATGCAAACACCATTTATCAAGCATCGTTCTCAAATTTAGGCTATATCAATTGTGATAGATTTTCAGGTCAACAGATGGTTGATATAGAAATACTAGCAGACAAAGATATACAAATCAGCTTGTATGTAAAAAGTGTAAACGGTATGATAATGCCACAATACATTGAAAAATCTCAAAAATACATTACTAAAGTGCCAAAAAATGTTGAGGTTCACATTTTGGTTATTGGCGTTAAAAACGGTGTGCCAGTATTTGAATCACAAAATCTATCCTTTGACAAAACACAAAAAATAGTATTGAGTCCAAAAATAACCACGACCGAACGCATTTTAGAACAACTAAAAAAGGTTTAGAAAGATAGATTTTTAAGTTTTGTTTTATTGGCAATTAATATATCTTTGTGTTCTTAATAAAACATCATGTATGAATAAGACACTCTTTTTAATTGTTTTTTTTAGTGTTGTAAATGTCCAAGCACAATCTGGGTTTCATGATAAATTGGCTGATTCGGCTTTCGTTTTAACCAAACAATTTGTTATTTACGACCCCCAATATTTTCAAATTAAATATCCAAATGGCGATGTGCCATCGGGCAAAGGCGTTTGCACAGATGTTGTGATTAGGGCTTACAGAAAACTCGGGATAGATTTGCAGAAAGAGGTGCATGAAGACATGAAACTCAATTTTTCTAAATACCCAAAGATATGGGGTCTTACTAAAACCGACCGAAACATTGACCATAGAAGAGTGCCCAATTTAATGAAATTATTTGAGCGATTTGGCTCTGTAAAAACCATTTCGAAGATTGAAAAAGATTATACACCAGGCGATATTGTATGCTGGAACTTGGGCGGAGCGGTTACGCACATTGGCATTGTTTCAAAATTAAAATCCAAAGACGGACTTCGATATTTAGTTATTCACAACATTGGTGCAGGACAAGTATTAGAAGATTGTTTATTTAGCTATAAAATTATTGGTCATTACCAGTATGGTAAATGACTTCCTGATTTATTTCTTGAGTTCGGGTAAACTCGCTTTGGCTTTGATTCTGCCTAAACCATCAAATGCAAAAAAAACGCTTGCCCTTGGATTGTCGAAGGAGGCTTTGCAGTTTTATTCAGCATCTATTTATAATCTATAGAAGAGATTATGAACATTACCAGAGCCGTATTTGCTCAGCCGATACAGAATGACAGTGCGGTAAATTACATGAGTAATTTTATAATTGTGGGTGCAGTCTTGGATTTTTAGCCATTGTCGGTTTAGGCTAAATAAAGAGCATTCCTAAAAAAAATCTATCGCACTACAAAGAATGTCCCTCTGAATTGATACCATTTGTTGTCGGTGTCAAAGTATATAATTTCATAAATGTAAATATCTTGTTGAGCGGGTTTGCCCTGATAGTTTCCGTCCCAACTTTCTTTGTTGTCTTTAGTTAAAAAAAGAAGCTGTCCCCAGCGGTTAAAAATTCTAAATTCGTATTCCTTGGGGGTAAAATTCCACACTTTATTGAACCCATCGTTCAATCCATCTTCGTTTGGGCTAAAAGCATTGGGCACAAAAATATAATGCGGACAGCTATCAATTAAATTGATGTCATCTTCTGCTGTGCAGCCAAATTCATTGGTAACAATTACTTTATAGTTGCCCGGGAGATTAACATTTATTACCTTGCTTATTTCTCCGTTTGGTGTCCACAAATAGTTATAATTGGGCGCGCCTCTGGCATCAATATTCAGGTTCTGGTTTTGACACATTACCCGGTCCCGCCCCAAATTAACAGAAGGCAAAGGAAATTCGGTAATTGTAATTTCTCTATAGACACTGTCGCAAGTTCTGTTGCCAGCCTTAATCAATATATTAACAAAAAATGTTCCCGCACGATTGACCGTTATACTGCTCGTTGTTTCGCCCGTTGACCATAAATAACTTGCCTCGGGATTGTTTATCGTGGTAATTGGAATGTTGATGGGTGTACCAGCACATACGCTAGTGTCTTTTAAAAAGCTAAAAGGCAAAAGGGGCCAATCTTTCACAATAACTTGAAAGGTGTCTTCAAATGTTTGACCATTGTCAAAAACAGTGGTTAGGTAAGTGTAAAAAAGTCCTGCGGCATTATAGGTTATCGTTGGTGGATTTTGTAAAACACTAGTTGGTATGTCGCCACCATTTAAGCGCCAATTCCATGAAATTGGCGTGCCAGAGCGGGTAATGCTTCGGTAATTAATGCCATCTTGTTTGCATAAATAAAGAGTTTGCATTGAAAAACCAATATTTGAAACAAATAAAAAGACAAGAAGAAAATAATTTCTACTAAAACGAATGAGTGTTCTAAACATTTGTGATAGTTTTCAGATAATCTGTTTTTAAGGTGCTGCAAATTTTATACCGCTCGTCTCCATTGTCGTTTCTTAAGGCTAAAAGGGTTTCATAAACATTGACGATTCCAATTTTTTCGCACCATTCAAATGGGCCAAAAGGGTAGGAGGTACCTAGTTTCATACCAGTATCTATGTCTTGTTTGTTGGCTGTGCCTTCTTCTAAAGTATAAAAGGCTTCGTTAATAATCATACAAACAACGCGTGGCGAAAACATACCTACTCGGCTTTTTACCTTAAATCCTTCTTGCCATCCAAGCTTCAATATAATACTTGCATCAAAGTTTTCATTCATGGTGCAATATTCCAAAGCATTTCTTTTTAAAAAAGTAGGCAGCGCATTTATTCCAATTAATAGATTGGGGCGAGAGAATTTTAGAGCTTCTAATTGAATTTTAACAGCACTAATAAAAAGGAAAGTATTGTCGTTAATGGCCTCATAATCAGACATTGTTTCTGGTTTAGTATCAAAATTCAAGTCAAAAATAATATCAAAGTTGTGTGAATCAATATTTTTTGTATTTTTGACCTCAATAAATGACAAGCCTGCGATGGACAAAATCAAATTGAGTTCCTCTAATTGCTCTTTAGAGCCTTTTACACCAATGTTCATTTATCCGACAAAATTAATCACAAAATCATGAATAAAAAAATCATTTTAACATCAGCTTCTCCTGCGCCTATTGGCCCTTATTCTCAAGCCGTTTTAGTAGGCGAAACCTTGTATTGCAGCGGTTCGATAGCTTTGGATAGCGCAGGAAACTTGCATACAGAAACGATTGAAACACAAACCATACAAATTATGAAAAACATAAAAGCGGTATTGAATGCAGCCGAAATGGATTATGGCAATATTGTTAAAACAAGTATTTTTTTAACCGACATGAATGATTTCAGCATCGTTAATGAGATTTATGCTTCCTATTTCAACGCAAATTTTCCTGCCCGCGAAACCGTTCAGGTATCTGCATTGCCCAGGGGCGTAAATGTAGAAATTAGTGTGATTGCGGTAAAGGGTTAGGGCGTTGTTGGATAGTTTTTATACACATTTTGATGAAATTAATATAAAACAAGAACGGCAAATAAAGTTATATATAAAAACACCCGTTGCTGCATGTTTAGATAGTCTATTGTTATTAAATACTTATGTATCTCATCCAAAATGGTTTGATGCCTCTTTCAATTTGTTGGACACTGGAAAGTCGTTGCAATATGTTGTCAATTATCCCCAATACATTTATTTGCAATCAGGTGGTTTTTGTCGATATTGGGACACCATAGAAATGCAAGTAAAAACTTGCCAAACAATAGATTATAATCTATTTTTCCCTAGTGCATTCACCCCAAACAAAGATGGACAAAACGAAGTTTTTAATCCTCAGGAAAAAGACTGGAACAGAATAAGTATGGAGATTTATAACCAATGGGGCGAGTTGATTTATAAAACTGAGAAAGCTGACGAAGGTTGGGACGGTACATTTAAAAATGATGCGGTGCAACAAGGCAATTATCTTGTTAAAATTACATTAAAAGCAAAAGGAAATCGTTCGGAAACAAATCCTTTTACCTATTGGAAAGGTATGATCAATGTTTTAAGATAATTTAACTTTCAGCAGTGCGGTTTACTTTATGGTTATAAAAAGCAAAAACATGAAAATCCTTCATAAACAAGCATTTGTTAAGGAGTAAAAAAGTGTTTTCAATGCAAACCCTTACTCCAAATATATCTCAAGATTAGCGACTGCACCATTCAATTCTACCCAGGCCACTGTGTTTGGCCCTAGGTCCAAAAACATAACTGGGCGGTCTGCGCCTGTGATTTTATCTACAAATGTTTTGAAGGATAATATTTTGTATTTTTTATCGCCAAAATTGCAAGGCAACGCTTTGGCATCAAAATCGCCTTCCAAGAAAAAGAATTCATAAAAATCATCGCCTGTAACTTTGTTGTAGGTGGCGTTGATATTTGTAAATCTTGTTTTTCTGAAATATTGAATATGCTGATAACCATTTTGTGGACATATTTTAATTTTAACAGAGTCGCCAACATTCACAAGTCTTGAGCTGTCGTTGGTATTTGCATAGCTATTGGAACAAAAAATTGAAAAAATAAAGAAGGTTAAAAATGTTTTCATATTGAAATAGACTCCAAATTTACTGCCAAATTTAATATTTTTTTGTTTTTATTAGTAAAAAGTCTTTATTTAGCCGAATATTTCAATAAAAAAGTAATGGAAGAGCAAAGAGAACAAAGCATCATTTTTTCAAAAAGAGTGAAAGCAGGTAAAAGAACCTATTTTTTTGATGTAAAAAGCACAAAATCAAATGATTATTATATCAATATTACAGAAAGTGCAAGAAAATTTGAGGACGGCAACTATGTAAAAACAAAGATATTCTTATACAAAGAAGATTTCAATAAATTTACAGAAGCATTGCACGAAACCATAAAACATGTGAAAAATGAATTAATTCCCGAATATAATTTCGAGGAATTTATAGATAAAGACAACTAAAAGCTTTTAGATAAAAGCCAATAGCTTAAGGTTTTTTATCACCTTGTGGTGGATTATTATTATTCCCTTGTGGTGGATTATTGTTATTCCCCTGCGGTGGATTGTTATTATTCCTTTGTTGAGGATTGTTGTTATTCCTTTGCTGAGGATTATTGTTATTCCCTTGTTGCGAATTGTTGTTCCTTCCTTGTTGCGGATTGTTATTATTCCCTTGCGGTGAATTATTATTCCCTTTCACAAATGGTTTTTTATTAAACGTAGCTTTTGGCCTTGCTTTATTGTCCATTCTCGTAATTTCATCAGAAACTAACTCAACCGTTCTGTCTGCAAATTCGTTATCGTCTTTCGATGATTTAACTTCAACAACCTCGCCAATCAATTCAGGTGCTTTTTGTCCTTTGGCATTTAGTTGCAAATAGGCATTCACTTTTTCTAATGGAATGCATATCCACGAAAATTTATCTTCATAAGTAAACCATGTCAATCTTTTTAAAATATCTGTTTTAATCATGATGGCAGGCCCCATAACTGTATCTATTTTAACAGTTTTAGCTTTTGGAAACTCAGAAAGTGCATCCATATAAGTGTCTAACTCATAGTTTAAACAACATTTAAGTTTACCGCATTGCCCCGACAGTTTTAACATATTGATAGAAAGGTTTTGAAACCTTGCCGCACTTGTGTTCACCATTTTAAAATCCGTAAGCCATGTGCTGCAACATAATTCGCGTCCACAACTGCCAATGCCTCCAAGTCTTGATGCTTCTTCTCTATATCCAATTTGGCGCATTTCGATTCTTAATCTAAATTCATCGGCAAATCGTTTAATCAATTCTCTGAAATCAACTCTGCTTTCTGCGGTATAAAAAAACACAACCTTTTTGTTGTCTCCTTGAATTTCAATATCGCTCAGTTTCATGTCCAGTTTCAGCTCAATAGATATTGTTCTAGCTCTTTCCAAAACCTTTGCTTCTCTAAACTTTGCTTCTTGATATTTTTCAATATCTTTTTCGCTTGCTTTTCGTTGAATGGTTTTAATTTGGTCCGAATCTTCTTTAATTCCTCGTTTTTTCAACTGTAATTTAACCAATTCGCCTGCCAAGGAAACATGCCCTAAGTCATATCCCATGTCAGAATCCACAATAACGGCATCGCCATTATACAAATCGAAATTATTTACATTTTTAAAAAACTCTTTTTTACTGCCTTTAAATCGTATTTCTATGATATTAAAGGGAACATATTGATCGGGCATAGCCGTGTCGCTAAGCCAATTATATACATTTAATTTATTGCATCCACTAGTGCCGCAGGTGCCATTGCTTTTACAGCCACCTGGCAATCCACTTGAGGTGCCACAACTTCCACATCCCATATTCTTTTCTTTTTTTTTATTAAGTTTATTTTGAAACAGTTATAGCTATTCTGATAAAATTGTTTCTAAGGGTCAAAGATAAATCAATTAAAATTAATTTTAGGTTTCCATTTCTTTCTATTTCAAAAAAGGCTTTGTTGAAAGCTTTGTAAACCAACTCTCTGTTTTCAATATTCATGATTTTTGTTAGCGTGTTGATAAGCTTAAACTCCTCTGCATCAACATATTCTTCAATATTTTTGTGTTCGTTCAAATTGGTGAATCTAAAAAGTTCTAGTGCATAACTTAAAAATATTTTAGCTTCATTTTTGCCAGATTCTTTAAAACTGCTTGCCCATTTCTCTATTTCTACAAAATTATTGGTGTAGCAAACATTCAAATAGCTCTTAAAATCGCCAATTAATGAGTTTTCTATTTGGGTGGATAGTTTCATGGCTTTGTTTAAGTTTCCATCACACATTAGAGCAATGTTTTTTGCAATAGATTCGCTAATTTGGGCTTTTTGTATCAAATAATCTCTAACTTCTTCTTTTTTATATTTTGGGATTTTTAAAATTTGCGTTCTCGATAAAATCGTAGTTAAAATTGTGTTCGTGTTTTCTGAAACCAATAAAAACAATGTTTTTGGTCTTGGTTCTTCTAATGTTTTTAATAATACATTGCCTTCTTGACCTAAAAACTCGGGCAACCAAAGGATAATTACTTTATATTCTGCTTCAAAAGCTCGCAGCGATAGTTTTTTAATGATATTTCGGCATTCGGTGATATTTATATTGGGACTTTTGTTTTCGTGCTCCATTATATGGTACCAATCTATTATGTTTAGCAATGGATTGCTTAAAAAAGCCATTCTAAAATCCTCAATGTAATAATCCGTGGTGTCAATTTTTTTTGTAGTTTCAGCCACAAAAGGAAAGGAATAATGAATATCTGGATGGGCTAGTTTCTTGAATTTGGAACATGAACTGCATATTCCACAACTATCTTCTGCCTCAATGTCTTTTTGCAAACAGTTTACATATTGTGCAAACGCAACAGCCAAAGCCAAGGCGTTTGAACCTTCAGCAGAGGCAAAAAGTTGCGCATGTGGAATTCTATTCTGCGTTACTTGTCCAATCAGCTGTTGTTTTATTTTCTCTTGTCCAAAAATATCTTTGAATTGCACAGTTTTTTTTGTTTTATAAGTTTTGTTCTATGAAAGATGATATTTTGGTAAACAAATGCCATCTAATTTTTCCACCCACAATGCTATGATTAAAATTTGGGTAATATTCTGCATCATAAGGAATGTTTTTTTCATTCATTGCTTTCACCATTTCAGCCGCATTTTGAAAATGAACATTGTCGTCTGCTGTGCCATGAATTATTAAATAGTTTCCTTTAATTTTTTCCACATGATTGATAGGGGAGTTGTCGTCATATCCGCTTGCATTCTCTTGCGGTGTGCGCATGTATCGCTCGGTATATATATTGTCGTAAAAACGCCAATTGCTAACTGGCGCAACAGCCACCGCTGCTTTAAAGTAGTCGGCACCTTTGGTTATGCAATTGCTTGCCATAAATCCGCCATAGCTCCATCCAAAAATACCAATTCGACTTTTGTCTGCCCATGTTTGCTTGCCAAAATATTTTGCACCTTCTATGTAATCTTGTGTTTCATATTTGCCTAAATTAAGATAGGTGCATTTTTTAAATTCTTCGCCTTTTGCTCCGCTGCCTCGGTTATCTATCGTAATAACAACATAGCCTTTGTTTGCCATGTAATGATACCATAATAATTGAGCGCCTCCCCATTGGTTTTTTACGGTTTGATAGCCAGGGCCGCCATACACGAAAAATAAGATTGGATATTTTTTTGATGAATCGAAGTTTTTTGGCACAATTTTCCAATAATCTAATTCTATGCCCTCTGTAGTTTTAAATTTTGAAAACGAAGTGGTGCCTAATGAGGTGGTTTCTAATTTTTGAATCAATGCTTTGTTATCTTGCAAAGTTCTAACTATCTCGCCTTCTCTGTTTTTTATGGTGGTGATGGGTGGCGTGTTAAAATCTGAATGTTGGTCAACAAAATAATCAAAGGTAGCGCTAAATTTAATTTGATGCCAACCTGCTAACCTAGTAATCTGTTTTACGGTTAAATCTTTTAGGTTTATTTCAAACAATTGCCTGTCGCTATGAATGGCTCCACCGCTTGTGTAATAGGCTTTTTGGTTGATTTTATCAATCCCCAAAAACTGATCGATGTCCCAATCTCCTTTGGTTAATTGCTCGTCTTTAATATCTGTTTTCTGTGTTTTTTGACCATAAAAATCGGTGAGCGTTCTTTTGTGTAAATGGTTGAATCCTGATTTTTCTGATAAATAATAAACTTCTCTAACGATGTTTTGCTTGTTTGCATGAAAATCAAATTCTAAATCATTAATGTCTAAATATTTTATATTTTTTTCTTCGTAAAGTAGTCTTGGTTTTAATAACTGAAAGCTGAAAGCCAATACTTCTAAATGGTTTTGATGCCTGTTCAGTCTTTGCACAGATAAATAAGAATCACTCATCCATTTTATTCTTGGCAAATATTGGTCGCTATCTGAGTTTGTTTCACATTTCTTGCTTTTTTTAGAAGCTAATTGATAAATATAAACATCTACTTTACTATTCGGTTCGCCTGCTTTTGGATATTTCCAAACTTCTTTTTTAGGATATAAACTACCATAAATATCCATGCTAAATTCTGGCACATTGGATTCGTCAAATTTATAGAAAGCTATGTATTCACTGTTGGAACTCCATTCAAAACCACGGCTCATGCTAAATTCTTCTTCATACACCCAATCGACAGCGCCATTAATAATTTTATTTTTTTCTCCATCTTTGGTTACCTGAAGTGTTTTGTTTTTTAATACATCATAAACAAACAAATCATTATCTGAAACATAAGCCAATTTTTTGCCATCGGGGCTAAGACTAGGGTAGGCCACTTTATTTTTATTTATTTTTAAAATCGTTTTGGTTTCTAGGTCATATAAATAGGTGAAACTTTTGCCACTATGTCTATAAACGGCTTCAAACTCATTGGTTATAATTACTTTCTTTTCATTTTCGGAAAATTCAAATGATGATATTTTAATAGGTTTTCCGTCAACTTGGATGTTTTCCGCAGAAAAAATGGTGTTTAATAGCTTGCCTGTTTTTATCTCATATCGGTTGCAATCTTGCGTTTTGTTCCCGTTGGCATCCAATTGACAATAGCTAATGCCATCATTCATACTTCTCAATCCAGGAACACCTTTGGCGGCATAATCTCTGCTGAACCAAATGTCTTGTAGCGTAAATAAATTATTTTCTACTAAACGAACTTCATTTTGGGCATTTGTGTTAAAAAACACAACACAATTAAGGATAGCAAACAATCTGTTAATCATAATCTGAATCCACGAAAATATTAAAATTAAAAAAGAATAACAAAATTATTTCATAGAAAAAGCAATATTACCATAAAGATAATTTTTCTCTGAAAGGATAACCTATAAATAAGTAATCGTTAATAACAAATTAACATTGCCACACCACCTTTGCAGTATCAAAATATTAAAAAAATATAACATGAAATTAAATTTAATCAAAAGTTCGGTAATTGCAATTTTAGCATTATCAATTGGCTTTTCAAGTTGCAAAGATGAACCTATTAAGCCTCCAGTAATCCCGGCACCTATTGACACAACGAAACAGTTAGTGTCTTTGAGTGGTACATTAACCACCCAAACATTAAATGCTACTAAAAAGTATTTATTGAAAGGAACCGTTACTGTTGGTGATGGTGTAACATTAACCGTTCCTGCCGGAACTGTTATTTTTGGCGAGAAAAGATCTAAAGGCACTTTATTGGTTCTAAAAGGTGGAAAATTAATGGCTGAAGGCACAGAAACAAAGCCAATTGTTTTTACAAGCAATCAAGAAGCTGGAGAGAGAGACAAAGGCGATTGGGGTGGAATAGTTATGCTAGGAAAGGCTAATTGTAATCAAAACAATCCTGCTATTGAAGGTATTTCGCCTTCTGCAAATTTCGGAACTTTTCAATCTTCGGCTAACGACAACGACAATAGCGGAACATTAAAATATGTTAGAATTGAATATGCAGGCATTGCTTTAACACCAAATAACGAAACCAACTCTTTAACAATGGGTGGTATCGGAAATGCAACAACCATTCAGTTTGTTCAAGTTTCTTATGGTGGCGATGATGGTTTTGAGTGGTTTGGAGGAACAGTAAATTGTTCAAATTTAATATCTTATGGTACTTGGGACGATGATTTTGATTGTGATTTTGGATATTCAGGAAAAGTGCAATATGCTTTGGCTGTTAGAGATCCATTCTCTGCCGATCAGTCCGGTTCTAACGGGTTTGAGGTGGACAATGACGCTGGCGGAAACCCAACAACACCAAAAACGGCTGCCGTTTTTTCTAATGTTACAATCCTAGGACCTTCTTACGATTCTTCTTCAAAATCTGCTTTTAGTGGAAACTATCAACATGCTTTGCATTTGAGAAGAAATAGCGAGTTGTCTATTTTTAATTCTGTAATCGCTGGTTTTCCAATTGGTTTAAACCTAGATGGAACTTTAGGTAATTATACCTCAGGTGCAGGTGTTTTGGATAAAAACATTTTGGTTTCTCCTGCGGTTAGATCAAGAACTGCTCGTCCTTTCTTTAACGGTACTTCTGCAAGCACACCTGTTCAAGATTATTTTTTAACCACAAAATCTAATATTTCCTTTAATGATATTTCGCCTCGTCCAACTGCAACATTGGCTTATGCCAAAGCATTTGCCGATGCTGGTATTCCAATTGAATTAATGATGGGTTATAACACAACCGCTGGTGCAACTGGAAATTATCCTAAAAATCCAAACTTTGCAACATTCACTGGTGTGTCTCAAACCGGAGCTGCATTTACAGATGCAAAATTGTCTTCTGGTTTTTCAAGCACAACCTTCAAAGGCGCTTTTGGAAACACAGATTGGACAAACACTTGGTCTGATTTTAATCCACAAAACAACGAATATTAATAACTATTAATAAAATTCTCTTTATTTAAAGATGCTGCCTTCGGG
>JBDNIM010000237.1:0-6631 GCA_041688295.1 Bacteroidia bacterium | reverse complement strand
TCTTGTTTAAATAAATCTAAATAAATTTTCTTTACAACCGCATTTTTTGCAACCGTGTCAATTACATCAGCCATTTGTTCAAAATCATAAATAAACATTGCCTCCCATGAAGCGTCCATATCATCTGCACACAATGTAACATCATTTCTCCAAGAACCAATGGTTGCTTTGCTTTTATAATGTATCACTTTATTTACCATCTCCATTGCCTCTTTTGCGGATACAACCGGCATTCTTCCAACAGAAATCTCAATTTTTTCGCCTTGGGTAAAATCACCCTCTCCATCACTTAAAAAACAATAATAATCATCAGAACAAAAATAAGTGCCTCTAAAGTTTTTAGGAATATCCCATTTAGGTTCAGATTCAAATGTAGGCACATAATTAGTGTTTTGGGCAATTTTATCTTTATAATCAAAACTTGCATCGCCCAACAATAACAAATATTTTAAATTATTCACAGGATTGTTATTTTTTTCAGACAAATGTTTCATAAAATTTCTGATAGCCGAAACATCTTGCGAGCCGCTAGAGTATTCATTATAAATTTGTTGAGGGGTTATTATTTCAACCGTCATATTATTTGTGTTAATATGATAATTGGCTAGTTTTTGAGCAGCTTCTTTAAAATCTGGAGGCGCAATAATGATATATTCTTTAAAATTTAAGCTATGAAAGTTTTGATTCAATACTTCCTCAACAAATTCGCAACTTGAGAAATTTCCATTATGTATAGCAAATTCTTTGATGGCGCCATTTGTTACATTATTAAAACTGCCATTATTTAAGTTTTGTATTTTAATGTTTAATGGGTCGGTAATGTCATAGACTTTTGCATTTCCAGAAACATTACTTAATTGATATTGAACAGTTGCAAACGACCTAGATTCTATATTTTTAAAAGACAAGAAATCTCCAAAAAAATCTAATTTTCTGGTGGCATGCAATTCATAATAGTTAAACCAAGCTTTCGAACTCGACAATGGTTTATTATAAACAAAACGCAAGCCAACATTATCGCTAGCTGCTGCTGCTGTTCCTGAAACAATCCCACCATCAGAAAAGCAACTGTATTTTGAAGAATTATCCGCCAAATTCATCGTTGTTAAAAAACTATTATTAACGAACATGGAGATATTGCTATTAACAAAAGAAATTGCACCCGCTTCAAAAAACACTTTCATGGCTCTGTCGTTGGTAATATTTGGCACATTTTCAGTAAAACTCAATGTCGTATTTTGATCCATCCTTTCTCCAAGCCATATACGACCTTCGTTGCAAATATTCTCTTTTTCATCATCATGAAAAACTAAATAATCGTAAAAATCAAAACTTTTTTCTGGCGTTAAATTAAGATTATCTGGCTGAACTTGCACTCTTTTTCCATTCAATCCACCATAAGTTAAAAAATAATAAGACTTGTCGTTGTATATATTTATTTCGTGTTTAAAACGGTTGTATCGCGTATCAAACTTCCATTTATTGGGAGATTGTGCATAAAAAACAATTGCATCGTTATCGTCAAAAGTATTATCATCTTCGCGAATCACCTGAATTGAATTTTCATGAATGTCATCATAACTTGTTGTCCCAACTTGCTCCTCCAACATGCCACCATGGTGACTGTATATTTTAAAAGTTTTTGGGTTGATAACATTCAAATCTAAACCAGCTTTAATTAATTGCTCTTTTGTAATTTTATAAAAACCATCACTCGAAACTGCAAATTTCAACCATTTGCCAGTTGCTAAAACAGAATTGTTTGCAAATCTTTTATTAGCACTCAAATTTACTATAGCCGATTTAGTTTGGCTTTCAATTAGATAATCAAATGATTTTAAGTAATATATTTCATTGCTCATTACTTTAAATGGACAAATATGCAAGCCCGAAAAAATAGCGTTACTTTCATACGCATAAAAATATGAAGTCTCAATTTCGCTTTTAAATTTACTTTTCCATTGGTTCTGAAAATCTTCAAAACCTGTTAGTTTTTCAAAAACAAGGTTATAAATAGCCATTTTCTGAAAGATTTTTGAAGGCGCAGTAATGGTAACTGAAGGCAAAGATATGCCATCGAAAGCATACTGACTTAAATTCCAATTCAATAATTTGGGAGAATTAAGCCCTTCGGCAAAACGCCATTCCAACGAAATATTATTAGTTGAGGCAACATTTTGTGAAAAAACAGTGTCAATAGAACTAATAAAGATCAACAATACAATAAATTTAGACATAATAAATAAGTTACAAATATATAAAGGTTAAAGCACTAAAACGAAAGAAAAAATAAAAAATTGCACAAAATAAAAATAAATCAAAAATAATTATGAAAAATCAAATCAAACACAATATCTTTGTCAGCTATTCGTTAATTAAATTTATGAAATTAATAAAACTTTACTTATTATCCATTTTAACTTTTGCTTTTCTGCTAGAAGTTAAGGCGCAAGACCCTGAGTTCACTCAGTTTTATGCAGCTCCTATTTACACCAATCCAGCCATGGCTGGCACAGCTTTTTGTGGAAGGAATGCAGCAGGCAGAATGTCATTAAATTACAGAAATCAATGGCCAAGCTTGCCAGGCACTTTCAGAACATTTAATGCCAGTTATGATCAACATGTTGACAAAATTGGTGGTGGCATTGGGTTAATGGCAACTTATGACAGAGCTGGCGCAGGTGCCTTAACAACGACTTCATTCAGTGGTGTTTACTCTTATGTATTGCCTGTCAATAAAAAATTCTTTTTAAGAGCTGGTCTTCAAGCTTCTGTTGTTCAAAAAGCAATTGACCATTCAAAATTAAAATTTGGCGACCAAATTGATCCAACAAGAGGATTTGTTAATCCAACACAAGAGCCAACGGCTAATTCGAGTGTTGTGTTTCCAAATTTTGCAGCAGGTGTCTTAGCATATTCAGAAAAATTTTATGTTGGTGTGGCTGTTCACAACATAACAAAACCTGTTCAATCTTTTTACAGCAACAGCGATGGCATTGTTCCAAGAAGAATTACAGCGCATGGAGGTGTGGTTATTCCTTTAGATAACAAACGATTTACACAAGCAACTTTTTCTCCAAATGTTTTGTTCATGATGCAACAAAATTTCACACAATTAAATTTTGGTTTTTATGTTAACAAAGGGCCAATAGTTACTGGTTTATGGTACAGACAAACTTTAGGCACTTTTGGAAACTCTGATGCACTAATGGTGTTATTAGGATTTAGAAAAGACCGTTTCAAATTTGGATACAGCTATGACATTACAGTTTCATCTGCAAGAGCCGCTGCCCCAGGCAGCCACGAGGTTAGTGCAACAGTTGATTGGTGTTTATCATCAAGACCTGTTCGTTTCAAACCTTTGAGATGTCCAGATTTTTAATAAAAATTTGTTAAATACACAATAATAACACACTTTTGCAGTTTACAACAATACACACACAAAAAACAATAAGATATGAATATTAGAAAAAATTTATTGGCACTTACAACAATTTTGACAATAGCGTTAATGCTAATGCCAGCATGTTCCAATAAAAACAACTCTAAAACTACTGGCTTTGGATATAACAGTAGGAAATGGGGCGGTTTTGAAAACACCAAATACAAAGGACAAGAAACCGGACCAGGGTTAGTTTTGGTTCCTGGTGGTGCATTTGTAATGGGTTCAACAGAGCAAGATGTTCTTTATGAATACACTAATGTAGAAAGAAAAGTTACAGTTAATTCTTTTTACATGGACCAAACAGAAATAAGCAATTTACAATATGGTGAATATGTTTATTGGTTGTCTAGAGTATTTACTGATTACCTAGAAGTTTATAAAACTGCATTGCCAGATACTAACTGTTGGAGAAGCAGATTGGGTTTCAATGAGCCTTATGTTGAATATTATTTCCGTCATCCAGCCTACAAAAACTACCCTGTAGTTGGTGTTAGTTGGTTGCAAGCAACAGATTTTGCAGCTTGGAGAACAGATAGAGTAAACGAAATGATTTTGGACAGAGAAAAAATTCACCCTTACAAAGATTTCAAAGCCAAAAACGAAGAAAACTTTAATACAAAAGCTTATTTAGCTGATCAATATCAACCAGCTACAAGAAAAAAACAAAAAGGAATGCCTAGAGATTACAGAACGAAAAAAGGCAAAAGAGATGTGCAAGTTAAAGATGGAATTATGTTGCCAGAATATAGATTACCAACAGAAGCCGAATGGGAATATGCAGCTCAAGCAAACATAGGCAACTCTCAATTTGAAAACACTGATGAAAAAAGAATTTATTCTTGGAACGACCTAACCGTTAGAATGACAGAAGGTAAAGAAAAAAACAGAGGAAAAATGATGGCCAACTTTAAAAGAGACAAAGGAGACCAAGGTGGTATTGCAAGTCAATTAAACGATGCAGGTTCTATTACAGTTCCCGTTGATGCATACTGGCCAAGTGATTTTGGTTTATACAATATGTCTGGCAATGTATCTGAATGGGTAATGGATGTTTATCGTCCGCTTTCATTAGAAGATATTGATGATTTCAATTCTTTCCGTGGCAATGTTTATACAAAAGTAGCTTTAGACCAGTATGGTGAATTGGAAGAAAAAGATTCTTTGGGTAGAATTAAGTTTGTGCCAGTTACTGACCAAGAAAACAAAGACAGAAGAAATTATAAAACTTCTGACAATATTGGATATAAAGATGCAATGACCTACGAAAATGATGAGCAAAAATATGAATATGGTGTTACAACCTTAATCGATGACAAAGCAAGAGTTTACAAAGGTGGTTCATGGAACGATAGAGCCTATTGGATGAGTGCTGGTAACAGAAGATTCTTAGACCAAGCTTTATCTACCTCTACAATTGGTTTCCGTTGTGCAATGATAAGAGTTGGTTCTCCAATTGGAAACAGCAAAAAAAGAAACAAATCTTTGCCATCTAGTGGTGTAGGAAAAGGAAAATACAAATAAAAAAATAAACAATCTTTTATAAAAAGCCCTGATTATTTCGGGGCTTTTTTGTTAGTCATCAAAATTATGAAATTTGAAAAATACGATTTAGACCCCCTACTCAAAGAAAACTTAAATAAAATTGGATTCAAGCGCCCAACAGATATTCAATTTAGAGCCATCACCCCAATCATGAATGGTGAAGATGTTTTGGCAATTGCACAAACAGGCACAGGCAAAACAGCGGCTTTTGCAATTCCAATGATTGACTATTTGACCAAAAACAGAAAGAAAACCCGTGTTATTCGATGTTTAATACTTGTGCCCACAAGAGAATTAGCCACCCAAATTCATGATGTTTTTAATCAAATTGGTTTTAATACTGGTGTTAAGAGCATGAGTTTATTTGGCGGTGTGGAGCAAGATAAACAGATTAAAGCATTGCAAGAAGGTGTTGATATTCTCATTACCACTCCCGGCAGAATGTTTGATTTAATTAGTCAAGGATATGTCCGTTTAGAGAATTTAGAAACTTTGATTTTGGACGAAGCCGACCACATGCTCGACCTCGGATTTTTGAAAGATATAAAAGACTTGATGCGCCATATTCCACAAAGAAGACAATCATTGTTTTTTTCGGCAACTATTACAGATAGCATAAGAAAACTTGCGTACTCCATTGTCAGAAATCCCATTAGAATACAAATTTCGCCAGAGAACCCGGTTAATAAAAATATTGACCATTCTATTTTATTGTCAGAAATGGACGATAAACGCTTTTATTTAGAACAATTAATTAAAGAACAGCCAGACCAAAAAATGTTGGTTTTTGTTCGTACAAAGGTGCGAGCCGAGCGCGTTGTGAAAGCCATGGAAAGAGCGGGAATAGAGTCAATTGCAATTCATGGAGACATTGAACAAAAAGAGAGATTTAAGATTTTAAATGATTTTAAAGCCAATAAAACAAAATTATTGATAGCCACAGATGTGAGCGCAAGGGGAATTGATGTGCCCAATATTGATATTGTTGTGAACTACGACCTGCCCGATAAGCCCGAAAACTATGTTCACAGAGTGGGAAGAACAGGCAGAGCAGATAACAAAGGCTTGGCTATTTCTTTTTGTAGCAAAGAAGAAAAGCAAATGTTAAAAGAAATTGAAGAATTTATTGGTTATAAAATCGAAATTCTGAAAGTGAACCTAAAAAACAAAGAAGAAAAAATCAATATCAAAGAAGCCAACAAACCTTATGATTGGCAATCATTGATGGACGAAGAAGATTAGCTTTTTTGGTTACTCTACCTATTTTCCATCACAATAAATGGTATCAGCATCTCTTCAAGAGAAATTCCCCCATGCTGAAATGTATTGGTATAATATTTAACATAGTAATTATAATTGTTGGGATAGGCGAAAAAATCGTCTTCTTTACAAACCGCAAAAGATTGGCTGACATTTACTTTAGGCAAATAGGCTGTTTCCGGTTTTTTTATTTCAAATACTTCTTTAGCATCGTAAGTTAAATTTTTACCTTGTTTGTATCTTAAATTTGAATTTGTATTTTTATCACCAACAACTTTCACAGGTTTATCTACCCTAACAGAACCATGGTCTGTTGTAATTACAACCCTGCATTTTTTCTCGGAAATAAGCTGCAACGCATCCCAAAGAGGTGGATGCTTAAAC
>JBDNIM010000236.1:0-3845 GCA_041688295.1 Bacteroidia bacterium | reverse complement strand
GGTAAAAATACCCTTTTGGCAAGAAAAAAGAAGGATTCCGTGTTGTTTAAACCCTTGGTTTCTCCTCTGCATCAAAAATCGTGCCTAAATTATATAAAAAAATAAATTTTTTTATATGAAAACTTTGTTTTTAGTTTGTGAATCAATAACCTTAAAAATAAGTAAAAATAACATGAAAAAAGAATTTACAAAAACACAGTCTATGGGTAAAATTGCCCCCCCCCTCTATCGTAACAAAGCGATTAACAAATGCGTTTAAAATGCTTACTTTAACGGGCATTTCTTTGATGTGCAATCAAATGAATGCACAAACACCAGCCACTGGTGTTTGGTTGCCAGTTAGCACAGCCAACCCCAATCCAAGCACCACAACAATGAATGATGTTGGGGTTGGAACCACAACACCACGGGGCAAGCAAGAAATTATTTATTGTCCAACAACTACCCCACAAGATGGATTAATTGTTAACGCTAAAGATTGTGGCCCTTTTCTTCCAAATACTGGAGTTAATCCCAATATTTTATTCGGTGAAGTAAACCCAGACATTCCTATCCCAACTATCTCAATTTTACCATTTATTAGAACAATACCTTCAAGTTTTAGTTCTAACATGGTTAAAAGCAATATTTTTTGGCTAAGAACTGAAACGCATGATTTAATGAATCCTTCCTCTAATTTCAATACTCATTTTATTGTTAACAACCAAGGTAGAGTTGGCACAAACATCATGAACCCAAGAGCAACATTTGATGTTGTTCAAGATGTGTCTGGTACTATGAACAACACACCAACCGCTATTTTTAGCAAAAGAAATCCTGGCGCAGGAAGCGCCTTAAGTATAGGCAATAATTTATTTGGTGTTGCCTTTAGAACGCGCCAAATGCTTTTTTTTAACAGATTGGGCAGCGGTGCTTATAACGGCATCGTGCAAAATGGCGACCAAGCCATTATTATTTCTGATGGAATGGGTCCAAATGGCTCAAACCTAAATTTGAATGCAGGATTTGTTATTGCCCCGTGGGGTACAAATGGATATGGAGGATTGCGCATGGAAGCCAACGGCAACACAGAATTGAGGGGTAACCTGCGTGCTCCTAAAGTGGTAGTAGATGCCCAGTGGTGGCCCGATTTTGTGTTTCATAGCAACTATAACTTAATGCCTTTGCAGGATGTGAAAACCTATATCCAAAAACACAGCCACTTGCCAGGCATGCCTAGCCAAGACAGTGTTTTGAACAACGGGCAAGATGTGGGCGAATTGCAAAAGCTGCAACAACAAAAAATTGAAGAACTCACGCTGTATAGCATTGCACAAGACGAAAAACTGAAAGCCCAAGAGGATGCTTTGCTTGCACAAAAAGCGAAACTAGAACTTTTGGAGCAAAAATTAAATGCAATTTTAAACAAATAAAATTATAAAAAACTTCTTAATATTAATTGCATTATTACAATTAACTATCCTTCATTCTCAAAATGACACAACAGAACGAAAGAAAGTAAAACCTAATATTGTAATGGAAGTAAATGGATTTGGTATAAGCTATGGTTATCCAAAGAAACGAAATCCACAAAGGCAACCTTCTTACTTTGGTTCCTATTTATTCTCATCATACTTACCCATTTATAAAAATTTTAGTTTATCACCTATTCTAGGCATAGAATATTATTATTTGAAGGATAGAGGAGATAGGATTTTTAATAGAGAACTTTTTTATGGCATTGGTCTTGAAAAAAGATTTAAGATTAATTCTCATGCTGATTTTGGGTTAGCATTACAAAAAATATATAATCAGGAAAAATATGAAAGTAGCAATTCCATTAATAGACCTATATCTAAATCTGATTTATTCAGATTAAAGGCCTCTATTAATACAATGGTTTACAAAAATATTGGACTAAATACTAGTGTTAATTATGTTGCTCATGATACAGACAAAACAACCAACATATTAGGTAATTATAGAGAATTTAACTTTTCATTTGGATTTGTTTATAGATTGGGAGGTGGTCTAAAATGAAAAAATTATCTTTAATATTAATTACTGCTATTTTTTTAAACACACCTAATTTAAGTTACTCTCAACTTTTAAATTCAGGGTTTGAAAGTAATACATTAAATGATGACCATTGTCCTGATAATAGTGGAGACAAATCTATTGACCCTTTTGGTTCAAATAATGTATCAAATTGGAAATGCAGCCATGGATCACCACAAATTTATATAAAAACCAAAAAAGATAATATAAGTTGTATGATAATGTTTTTGATGCTTTTAATGGTAAATTTTGTGCCTTTTTATCATATTCTTCCAACAACTGTGAAGGAATATTTCAAGATATACAGATTGACAAGGACGAATTAATAAATATTACTATAACCGCAAAAGGCAATAATTCTAACTCTAAATTAATAATCAAACTTAAAAATGGATTAAGCAATTTAATAGAAAACGTTTCATTTCCAGCTTCCAGTTTAAATAATCTAATTGATGTAAACAATGAACAAATTTTATTAAACCAAACATTAACTACAGGCTGGCAAACATACTATATTACAAACATTACAGCGGAGCAAGCTTTTTCGCAACTATGGATTTATGCAGATGTTAATGACCTAAAAATAGATGAAGTCTCTTTAGGTATTTCTTGTTGTATTTTGAAAGAATTATATCAAAATATAACCAATCCACCATCAACTTATCGTAATGATTTTATTAGAGCAGGCAATTCAGTTGATTTAAACAAACAATTTGGGAATGTAATAATTGATAATTCCATCCTTACAATATTTCAGGCAAAAAATGAAATTGCACTTGAACCGGGATTTGAAACAATAAATAATTCAGAATTTATCGCTCAAATTGACAATTGCACCAATCTATCAATTACTATCGAAATAGAAAAAATAAAAAACGCTTGTGAGCATGAATACATTGCGAGGGTTTGCTATGGTTCTGGTTTTTACACTTTTAGTTGGAATTTAAATGGTTTAGAAAAAATTGGTGACGATAATAAGCATAGAATTAAATTTAAACCAAAATCAGGTCGAACAATAATTTAAACACTAACAGATTTATCAACCAATACACAAATAATAAAATCAATCCCTTTAGGTTATGTGCCATTTACAGGTAATTTTCCGAATGATAGTTTTATTTCCAGCAATACTTTCTCACCCGATGACGATGGAATAAATGACATTTGGATTATTGGGGATAGAGCTAAACCAAATACATCTAAATTTGCATACGATGCTTTTTCAATTAGAATGATAATTTTTGGCAGAAATAATGTTGAAGTTAAGTGGAAAGAACTAAACAATCAATTTTTAAATGGATTTGAAGATAAGTGGGTTAATTGGGACGGGTCAAACAATATTAGTAATCAAAACTCCTACTTTGTTAAAACAAGATTCAAAAATTGTTATAATGAAATAAATATTGAACAAGTTATTACAAGGGTTGGCGGCAGTTTACCGCCATACATTAGCGACTCAGCTGAAATTACAAATTTAAATCCGCAATATCCATATTTACAAATATTTCCAAATCCTACTAACTCAAATTTTAAGATATTGATTGATAATTCATTCTATAAAGATTACAGCGTTTCCCTCACAGATGTAACAGGCAAAGTTATTTTCACTAACACCTACAACGGCAACCAAACCCAACAAATGATAGAAACCAACGGCCTTGCCAATGGTATTTATTTTGTGAGCATCCGCTGTGGAGATACAAACAAGGTGAAAAAACTCATTATCCAAAACCAGAATTAAAACAGGTTATTAAAACCCTTTATAGTTTTTTTGTTAGCTGCCGCCCTTTGGGCGGCAGCTTTTTTTG
>JBDNIM010000235.1:0-6265 GCA_041688295.1 Bacteroidia bacterium | reverse complement strand
CAGTAAGTATTTTATTCTTTCAAATCTAATAGTATCTACTGCTGAAGTTATGTAATCTTTGTTAAACTCTAATTTGCTTCCAGCATATTTGCCGCTAAATACAAATTTAATATCAACTGTTGTACTTTCCGCTTTCTTTGGTTCGTCTTTGTCTTTTTCCTTACATGAAAATAAAGTTGCAGACATTGCGATGATTAAAGCTGAAAATAAAATTTTTGTTTTCATAATGTTTATTGTGTTATTATTTTTTTTATTATTAAATTGTTGTCGGTAGTTTTAAATTTTATGGTGTAAATTCCTTTTGATAGTATTTGACAATCTATGGATTCTAAAGTTTCTCTGTAAACGGGCGTGTTAAAGCTTTTTTCTAAAACTTTCCTGCCAATAGCATCTATTATTTCATAGCCAACAATATCTGCTGTTGAGATGCTAAAATAAAAATTTGAGTTCGTTGGATTTGGAAATATTAATATGTTTTGCTCGTTTAGTTTCGGAAATTGAACGCTTGCTTTTCCTAAAACTTGATGATATGGGTCAAAGTCCAATGTTTTTACAATAAAATTTAATGGAATTTCTACTATAAAATTCAATCCGTTGATGGGAATGCGCAATAAGCTATCCTTTTGTTTGCCACTAACTAGCAATGGCAGTGGCACATTAAACTCTGACACACTTTGGTGCGAGGGTGTTTGCTTTATATTAATTACTAAAACAGGCCCTTTTTGTTCCCATTGAATCAAATAGTTGGGGTGTCCTTGGTCGAAAACCCAATCGTTGAAATAGTCGTCAAGAGAGATGCCGGATTCAATTTCTAAATGTCTTTTTAGTTTGTTCTGATTTGTAAATCCATAAGCAGATGTTGCATCTAAAGCATAGTTTTTCAATCCCTTGAAAAAAGCGTTGTCGCCCAAATACCAGCGCATTTGATGTAAAATCATAGCCCCTTTTTGATAAGTGGTTCTGTAATTGAACAAGTTGCCTTCATTAATTGTGTCATAGGCATAAACAGAACCGTTGTCTAGTTTCAGAACATCTTCTTTCACTTTCTTTATTTGGCTCAGCCATTCTTCTCTTGGTTTCAAAAAATCGTAACACAGTAGGTTCAAATAAGTAGCAAAGCCTTCATTAAGCCAAAGTTCTTTCCACGAGCCACAGGTTATTTTATCGCCAAACCACTGATGCGCCAACTCGTGGGCTATTAAATCATAATTAAAATTGGACATGGAACTTATAGTTTGATGCTCCATGCCGCCACTATTTGAAAACTGCATGTGTCCATAATGCTCTTTATGAAAAGGATAAGTGCCAAAAAGACTGTCAAAAAGCCTCATTATTTTCACTGTTTCTAAAGTTTGTGTTTTGTTGCTTTCCAAGTTATTTAACGGAAAAGTATAGTTCACAATGGGTATGTTTTTTTGAATAGATGGCAAAAAGGCATTTTGAACATAAAAATCATACTTTGAAACTGCAATTGCAATAAGATAAGTTACAACAGGGTAGCGGTGTTTGTAGTTATAAAGTTTCTTTGTCCCAATGGTTTCTGAAGAAAACAAAACACCATTTGCAACCCCAATATATGGCGTATCAATTAGCAAAGAAACATCTAAGGAATCTATTTTATCGTCTAAGTTCTCAAAACATGGCCACCAAAAATGTGCCCCATAAGGCTGAGAGAGTGTTGCTATTGTTGGCCCGCTTGCAATTACATTTCTAAAATAAGAGCCTGCACTTCTGTTGGGCATGCCTTTGTAATATATTTTAAAAGAATCTGTGTTTTGGTTTTGAATCTGTTGCGGAAAATTAATATTTAGCTGATGCGAATTGCTGTGAATAAAACTTGTTTTTTGTCCTTTATAAATCACACTATCAACGGTTAATTCTTTTCTCAAATCTAAAGAAATGCTGTTTAAATTTCTGTTGGCTATAAAATGATAATTTACCGAAGCGTTGTTTAATGCCCCTGTTTGAATATTTGGGGCTAAATATAATTGGGCGAAAATTACATTAACACCATCGGACAAACCTCTTTTTGATTGAAAGCTTTGTTGTTTCAAATGTTTCATTAATTCTTGTTTTGCGATACTTTCCATGTCCATTTGAGCAGTTGCTCTAAATATAAGACACGCAAAAATAAGATATGTTGCAAAAGTTTTTTTCAGCATAACTAAAACATTACAACAAAGTTAATAAAAAAATGTTATATCGCCTAAAAAAGATGCAACTTTGCAGTCTAATTTATGGATTCATATCAACAATTATTTTTAAAGTCGGGCAAAGAGAAATCGCTATTAAGAAAACATCCTTGGGTATTTAGCGGAGCCTTACAAAAAGAAATCAAACAAATTGAAGAAGGCAGCATTGTAAAAATCACGGACTCTAAAGGTGAATATGTTGCCACGGGCTATGTGCAACATGGCAGCATAGCTGTCAGAATTCTTAGTTTTGAGGATGAAATAATAGACCAAGAATTTTGGACAAAAACCATTGAAAAAAGCTGGCTATTTCGTCAGTCTTTGGGCTTTCCGAACACAAAAACAAACTGTTTTCGCTTGTTTCATGGCGAAGGCGATGGCGTTTCGGGTTTGATTATTGATTATTATAATGGCACAGCCGTTATTCAATGCCACACCTCAGGTATTTTGGCCCAATTGGATAATATTGTTGAGGCTTTGAAACTTGTTTTGAAAAAAAACCTAAAAGCAATATACAACAAAAGTAAAGAGGCCATGCATGGCGCTATCAATGGGTTGGAAAATGGCCTTTTGTTTGGCACTTTAGAACAAGATATTGTAAAAGAAAACGGATTTTCATTTCATGTGGATTGGAAAAATGGTCAAAAAACAGGTTTCTTTTTAGACCAAAGAGACAACAGGGCTTTGCTTGGGCGATATGCCAAAGGCAAAGATGTTTTAAACACATTTTCATACACAGGTGGCTTTTCTGTTTATGCTATGATGAATGGCGCCAATAGTATCGACTCTATTGATGTTTCTAAAAACGCTATCGAGGTGTTGAACAAAAACATGCTTTTAAACAATGAGAGTGCTACTAATTTTGAATCAATTGCTAAAGATACCTTTAGTTTTTTCAAAGAAAGCGAAAAGGAATACGACATTGTGATACTCGATCCGCCTGCTTTTGCAAAAAACATAGGCGCCAAGCACAATGCCTTGATGGGTTATAAAAGATTGAATATTGGGGGTTTAAAAAAAGTGAAAAAAGGCGGACTGTTGTTCACCTTTAGCTGTTCGCAGGTTGTAGATAGCCTTACATTTAGTCAGATTATTATGTCGGCAGCTATTGAATCGGGACGAGAAATAAAAATTATTCATCGCCTTACGCAAGGAGCCGATCATCCTGTAAATATATACCATCCTGAAGGCGAATATCTAAAAGGATTGGTTTTAATGGTTAATTAACAAACAATATGGAAGAAAAAGACAACTTCAAAATCATAGCAAAAACCATTTATGGTTTTGAGGATTTATTGCTTGCCGAATTGGAAACAATGGGGGCAAAAGACTTGGAAAAAGGCAGACGAATGGTCAGTTTTAATGGCAATTTAGAGCTTGTTTATAAATGCAACTTGGCTTGCCGAACAGCCATTAAAATACTAAAACCTATCTTTCAGTTTCATGCGTTCACGGAACAAAGTTTATACGAAAATATTCAAAAAATAGATTGGACAAAGTATTTAAAACTGAACCAAACTTTTGCTATTGATGCAACTGTGCATTCCGAACATTTCAACCATTCTTTATATGTTTCTCAAAAAACAAAAGATGCCATTGCCGACCAATTTAGAGGGCATTTTAACGAAAGACCGAGCGTTGATTTAAAAAATCCGGACATTAGAATCAATATTCACATCAACGAACATGAGGTTTCTGTGGCGCTCGACAGCTCTGGCGAATCGTTGAATAAAAGAGGGTATAGAAAATCTACAAATGTAGCGCCAATGAACGAGGTGTTGGCAGCCGGCTTAATTATTCTTTCCAATTGGGACAAAACTACCGACTTTTTAGACCCCATGTGCGGCAGCGGAACCATCTTAATTGAGGCAGCCATGATTGCCCAAAAAATACCACCCAATTTCTTGAGAAATGATTTTGCTTTCATGAAATGGAATGACTGGGATGCCATATTATATAACAAGGTGAAAAAAGAATTGAATGCAGCTGTTGTGCCTTTAAAAACAAAAATAAAAGGCTACGATAAAGACGAAGCCGTTGTTGAAAAAGCCAAAAGCAATATTGAATTGGCTGGTTTTGAATCCATAATTTCTGTAGAGCACAAAGACTTTTTTGAAACACAAAAGGACAATGAAGAACCTTTGCATATTTTGTTCAATCCGCCATACAACGAAAGAATTGATGTGGAAACAGAAAATTTTTACAAACAAATTGGCGATACTTTTAAGAAAAACTATCCCGGAACGACTGCTTGGTTTGTAACCGCAAATCTTGATGGATTGAAATATGTTGGGCTAAAAGCGTCTAGGCGTATTGTGGTTGCCAATGGCCAATTGGAAGCTAGGCTTGCCAAATACGACATTTATGCAGGCACAAAAAAGCAACCCAAAGCCCCCGAAAATGAATAAGGAGGCAAGATACAAAAATTTGCTAACCCAAATAGAAACTCTGATAGACCCCAAATGCGGAACTATAGCCAACTATGCCAATGTTTGTGCCGCTATTCAGGCCGAGTTTGGCTTTTGGTGGTGCGGTTTTTATATCATCAATACAACAAAACAATTGGAACTTGGGCCTTTTCAAGGACCCGTTGCTTGCACATTAATAGGTTATAATAAAGGCGTTTGTGGCAGCAGTTGGGCGCAAAAAGAAACCATTATTGTGCCAAATGTACACGAATTTGAAGGACACATTGCTTGCTCATCGGCCAGCAATTCAGAAATTGTAGTCCCTATCTTTAAAAACCAAGAAGTTGTTGCTGTTTTAGACATTGATAGCCTTGAATATAACGCATTCGACACCGTTGACCAACTATATTTAGAGCAAATTGTTGCCCTTTTGTAAGTGTTTATTTCTGTAAAATCAGGTTATAAGCCGTTTTTCCATCTATTAAACAAAAATAAATCCCATTTGGAAGGTGTTGCAAATCTATTGAAACTCTTTCGTTTTTCTCAACTATGGCCGCCACTTCTATTCCCATTATATTAAAAACCCTTGCTGTTTTAATTTCTTTATCTTCAAAATAAAATATCCCGTTCGATGGGTTTGGGAACATCTTTTTTTCATAAAAACCATTGTCGAAAATGCCCACAGCCTTGCTCGGGCATTTCAAATACCAATTCACACACAAGGAATCTTTGCAAAGGTTACTATCCACTATCCAAACGCAAATTTTCTGCCACCCGCTGTCCAAAAACTTAAAATCCTGAACCGCAACTCCCTTAAATTTTAAGCCATCGTTCATTTGCCAATTTGTTTCGGCAAACAAATCATTGGCGCTAGCGCTTAGTTTTTTATCTAAACATTTGCCCGTGGCAATGCTATCAATATTTAATATTTTCAAACTGCATTTTACTTTGCTTGTGTCCTCATCACACAAAATTTGAATATCAAAACGGACCGTGTCAGCACAATTTTGACTGTCTTTTGCAATAATATAGGCCTTGTAAATCCCTTTTTTACGATAAGTATGCACCGCAAAAACATCTACAACAGAATCCTTGTCGCCAAAAAACCAAGTAGCCGTTTTTGTGTTGTCGCTAACCCGTGCGCTAAACTCCACCTCGTTGCAAGCATAACTCAGCGTGTCGGCACTATGCACCCCAATGGGGCTTAGTGTGCATGGATTGGCACAATTAACAATTACCGACATCGCAATTGTGTCCTTGCAACCGTTGCTGTCCGTTACAATGCCCATCAACTTAAAAGAATCATTTTTAACATAAAAATTCTTTGGTTTATTGCAATTGCAGGTATTTCCATCGCCATAAAACCACTGAAAACCTTTGTAATTAGGGTCCGACAAAGTATATTTAAACTCTTTATAATTGCAAGTACTGTAAGTTTGGTTTTCAGAAAGTGATGTAAACCGAACCAAACAAGGCTGCGCAAACAAATGCACATACAAAAACAGACTAAAAACCAAGACTAATTGTTTCATTTTTTTTGAAGACAAATGTAAAGGTAAAAAAGTTGCCTATTGCATAAAAAAAACGAAATTTTTTTGGGGAATGGGGGAAGTGGGAAGCTGGGAGTCTTGTAAGCATTTCTTTTATATGAATGGAATACTTTAT
>JBDNIM010000234.1:0-2987 GCA_041688295.1 Bacteroidia bacterium | reverse complement strand
TATTTTCATTTGTTTATATTAAAAACAAGTGAGCAAATTCCTGTTAAAAAAACATTAGTAAACGACACATTAAATCGAAAAATATTCAATCAATTGGTTCTGCAAAAAAAATGGGCTGAATTGGGCGAGATGATTTCAAAAAATCTGAAAAATAACCCAAAAAACGAAACCTTTCTTGCTTTTCATAAGCAATGGATTACTTTGGATTACCAAACAAATTTTAAAATTAATTTGAATATTGAAGAAAAGGAAATGTTTTCAATTCAGCCGCAAATACAAAAATGTTTAGAAGGAAAAGTTTCGCCTTTGGCAACTAAAAAAGCGCTTAATTTTTTAAATTATTGCAGACGATTAACCGGTTTATACGACTCATGTTTTTTTGATGAAGAAGACAATAAAATGTCACAAAAAACAGCATTTTTGATGGAAGCAAACAATAGTTTAAGCCATTCGCCACCACAAAGTTGGACATGTTTTAATCAAACTGCATTTAATGGCGCAGGCAAAAGCAATCTATCTTTAGGGTATGGATTTTCAGAATCTATATTAGGCCAAATAGAAGATGATGGCAGCCACAATTCGGCATGTGGGCATCGGAGGTGGATTTTAAATCCCTACAATAGAGTGTTTGGTTATGGAAGTACAGAAAAAGCCATGGCGTTGAAAGTAATTGAGACGAACAAAAAACGCAACGCTGAAATAAAATTTAATGATAAATCCTTTATTGCTTGGCCCTCTGCAAATTATTTTCCTATAGATTTAATATTTGAAAGGTGGAGTTTTTCAATAGAAAACGCAAATTTTGCTTTAGCCACAGTTACAATAATGCAAGATAAAATAAAAATACCAGTACAATTAGAAAAAGTGAAAACAGGTTTTGCTTTAAATACTATTGTATGGAAACTAAAATCACAAATTCAAGTAAACAAGGTTTATAAAGTACAAATCAATAATATTAAATTCCCGGGTAATCCTTTGCCTATGACTTATCAATACGATGTAATTCCTATAAAAATCATTAGCACCAAATAATAAATTGCAATAGAATTTTTAGGTTTGGTTTGATGTGAAATTAAAATTCATTAATATTGCAATTGAAAAGCATTTTAATATAGATGAATAATTATAAAGTAATTGGAATGATGTCTGGTTCTTCAATGGACGGCATAGACTTGGCTTTGTGCAATATCACAAGAACAGAAAAAGGATATACATACACAATAGAGCAGACAAAAACAGTTGATTATCCTGACAGATGGCGCGTAAGATTGTCTCAATTAAGAAAAGCGGATGCTATGGCTTATGTAAAAACGGATGTTTTTTATGGCCATTATATTGGTCAATTAATCAATGAATTTATTGAGGAAAACAAACTTTCTGTTGATTTAATCGCTTCCCATGGACATACGGTCTTTCATTATCCAGAGATAAAAATTACCCGTCAAGTTGGCGATGGTGCAACAATTTCTGCTATATGCAATTTGCCTACAATTACGGATTTTAGAAGCATGGATTTAGCAAAAGGAGGACAAGGCGCACCGCTTGTTGCAATTGGCGATGAACTACTTTTCAACCAATATGATTTTTGTTTAAATTTAGGGGGATTTGCAAATATCTCGGGCAAAATTGGCGAACACAGAGTGGCTTTTGACATTTGCCCTGCAAATATTATTTTAAACAGAACCGCAAGAGATTTGAATTTAGAATACGACCATGATGGAGAAATTGCATCAAAAGGGGCGATAAACTATTTATTACTAGAAAACCTCAACAACATCGATTTTTATAGCAAACCATTTCCTAAATCGTTGAACAGAGATTGGATAAATTCTGAGCTATGGCAACTTGTTAAAGATGGCGACAGATTAACGCCAGAAGACAAAATGAAAACTTTTGTTGATCATATTGCAACACAAATAGCAAGAAGTATAGAATATTTATGTCAAAAAAATACGAAAGGCAAAAAAATATTGGTTACGGGTGGTGGGGCTTTTAACACTACATTAATGGATTTTATTAGAAGCCATAGCGATGCAGAGTTTATTGTACCCGACACAAAACTTGTGCAATATAAAGAAGCTTTGATTTTTGCATTAATGGGGGTTTTAAGAGTTGAAAACAAAGATAATATATATAAAACATTTACTGGCGCTAGTTCAAATAGCATTAGCGGAAGTTTAAACGGAGATTTTTCAACTTTAATATAATAAACCTTAATGTTTATATGTTTTTAAGAAAACTTATGCTTAAAAACATACTTTTGTACTGTGGCAAACTTTTTTGATATCTTAACAAGGAAACAACCCAAACCAAGGGGATTTAACTATAAACCTATTTACCATAACCCAGAAAAAGAGGCGTTTAATGAGCGCATTGACAAACTGAGAAGAGAGCGCGACCAAATTGCAAAAGGTGAATATAGACCAAATTTTAAAGGTAAATTCACTTCGCAAATAGGTAAAAAAACACCTTTTCAGAAACAAATGGCCGGTTATAATATTCGATTAATACTTATTTTAACAATTATTTGTTTTGCTGCGTACTTCCTGTTTTCATCGACTAAAATAAATGATGGTATCAATCATTTTTTCAACACATTTGATCAAAAAAATGGATTGTATTAAACTGCTGCCAGATAATATTGCTAACCAAATAGCAGCGGGCGAAGTGGTGCAAAGACCCGCTTCGGTTATTAAGGAACTCATGGAAAATGCTTTGGATGCAAAAGCCACAAACATAAAAGTTTTAATTAAAGATGGCGGCAGCACGCTGATTCAAATCATTGACAACGGCATTGGCATGAGCACCACCGATGCAAGAATGTGTTGGGAACGCCATGCAACCTCCAAAATAAATCATGCCGAAGATTTATTCAAATTAAGAAGTTTTGGATTCAGGGGCGAAGCGTTGGCTTCTATTGCGGCCATTGCACATGTTGAAATGAAAACCAAACGGGCAGAAGACCAAGTGGGTACTTTTATTAAAAT
>JBDNIM010000233.1:0-8948 GCA_041688295.1 Bacteroidia bacterium | reverse complement strand
TTTTTAAAATACAATTTTATCGTACACCCAAATGGCGACCCAAATCAAATTCAAATGGAATATTTAGGGGCTAATAATTTAGAGATTAAAAACCAAGAGTTGGTTTATCAAACGGTTTTTGGTTCGGTTACAGAAAAACAGCCTTTGGTTTTTGAACAAACAAAAACTGCCGATAAAATAATTGCATCGCAATATGTTTTAGATCGCAATGTGCTGAAATTCAATGTGTCTGCCAAACGAAACAAGCGCAACATCTTAATAATAGACCCCATTTTGGTGTTTTCTACCTTTAGCGGTTCTCGTGCCGATAATTTTGGATACACTGCCACTTATGACAGCCTAGGCAACGGCTATGCGGGCGGAACTGCTTTTGACATTGGTTTTCCAACCACAACGGGCGCATTTCAAATTAGCTTTCAAGGAGGGGTTATCGAAGATAGGGAAATGGGTTACACGCAAAGGGATTGTGGCATTACAAAATACTCCAAAGATGGCAGCGCCTTGCTTTTTTCTACTTATATTGGGGGGGGCAGCTCTAACGAACAGCCGCACAGTATGATTGTCAATAATAAAAACGAATTGTTTGTTATGGGTTCAACAAAATCGCCCGACTTTCCTTTAGGTATTGGCAAGTCTTTCGATAACACACACAATGGTTTGTCTGATATTTTTGTGGTTAAGTTTTCTGAGGATGGAAAGCAATTGTTGAGCGGTACTTTTGTTGGTGGCAGTGGCTTTGATGGCCTAAATGGCGACCGCCCTTCAAGAACAGTAACCCCTTTGTTATATAATTTTGCGGACGATTTTCGGGGCGAAATTATTGTTGACAAACAAGACAATGTGTTTGTTGTTACCAGCACCAATTCTAGCGATTTTCCCATGGTTTCTGCCTTCGACAACACTTATGGAGGCAAGCAAGATGGGGTGGTTTTTAAGTTAAGTGCAGATTTAAGCGGCTTGTTGTTCTCTTCCTTTATTGGTGGTGCTGAGAATGATGCTGCCTATGGCATAGATTTTGGAACCAACAATGACCTTTTTATTACGGGCGGCACCAATACGCAAACCTTTGATTACACAAACATAGGCAACAAACTGAGAAACTCGGGCGGCAAAGCTGATGGCTATTTATTAAGGTTAAATTTGGCAAATTGAGCCATGATGTCAAATACATTTATTGGAACAACAGCCTACGAGCAAACACATTTTGTGAAAGTAGATAAACACGGAAAACCATTTGTTTTTGGGCAAACAGAAGGCAATATGAGCGCTAGCAACGGGGTTTATTCTGTTGCTAATGGCAAAATGTTCATTAAAAAATATTCTATAGACTTAACAAATATTGAATTGGAAACCACCTTTGGCGCCACCAATAAAAACCTGCCCGACTTGTCGCCAACCGCATTTTTAGTAGATGAATGCGAACGCATCTTCGTTTCGGGATGGGGAGGCTTTAATTTAGGCGAATTTAGGGGCGGCAGCACCAATAACATGCCCATAACAAGCGATGCCTTTCAAAAAACCACTGATGGACACGATTTTTATTTAGCTGTTTTTAGTAAAAATCTATCAGCATTGCAATATGCAACCTATATGGGCGGCAAAAGCAATTCGACCAAAGAAGCCCATGAACATGTGGATGGCGGCACAAGTCGTTTCGATAAAAAAGGGATAGTTTACCATTCTGTTTGTGCGGGTTGCGGTGAACAAAGTCTTTTTCCAACAACGCCAGGCGCTTGGAGCCGAACCAACAATTCTACCAACTGCAACAACGCCCTTTTTAAGTTCGATTTCGAAAACCTTAACAGAAAACCACAAATAAAAGATTCTATATATTATGTAATGGCCTCCGACACGCTAGAGTTTTTTGTAGAAATATCCGACCCCGATTTGGCTGATGATTTGGATATTCAGTTTTCGGGTTTGCCTTTTTCTAATCCAAATTTCCCTGATCCGCCTATCATTAAAGAAACCATAAAAGACCCTAACAGGAATAAAATAACTAAGAAAGTTCAATTCTTAGCCTCATGCAAACACATTGATTTAGACACTATTTATATATATGTAAAAGTTTACGACAGAGGGTGCCCATCTAGCGATAGCAATTTTGCAGTTATTAAAATCATCGTAACCGACCCGCCCCAAACCACCTCTCCTGATGTTATTTGTATTGCGCCCGTAACAGACCGTTCTATAAATA
The DNA here is from genome assembly GCA_041688295.1 of Bacteroidia bacterium. Lineage (GTDB taxonomy): Bacteria > Bacteroidota > Bacteroidia > NS11-12g > UBA955 > JABMMZ01. The sequence goes on along the minus strand of JBDNIM010000233.1, from coordinate 6,751 downwards.
TAACATGGAAATCTTTTGAGAAAAATCGGTTTTTTAAATATGTTATTCTTTACAGAGAAAACCCCAATGGGTCAATAAAAACATTAGATACAATTAGAAATTCCAATGCAAACAATTTTTTAGATATACTGCCATTAAACCCAAGCCAAACAAATTATACCTATTATATGATAAGTTATAATATTTGTAATAAACCATTTGATGCAAACTATAGAATATCTACCCAAAATGAATTAAATGTAGCCATAGATTCCACCTATTTGGTATATGCAACAGTAGAGGATAATAAAAACATACGAATCAATTGGTTGAAATCTAAAGAAGATGATTTTGGAAGTTATTATATTTATAGAAAAGAAACAAATAATGGAAAAACATCAAACTACAGAAAAATAGCTGTTATTACAGATATAAACGATACTAATTTTATAGACAATGATGTCATAGTGAATGAAAGAGTGTATTGCTACAAAATGGTTGTTAATAACAAATGCGGACACCGAAGTAATTTTAGCAATGAAGCTTGCAACATTGTATTACGAGGGAATATCGGCAAATTATATTTTGATTTGAATTGGACAGATTATTACAAATGGCAAGGAGAAGTTAAAAGCTACGAACTGCAAAGAAAAGTTGACACCGGCACAATGAAAGAGCTAACAAACACAGGTTTATTAAGAACCCATCATGACAAAGATTTAGACATTTGGTGGGGTGCTTATTATTATGTTGTAAAAGCTTATGAAGACACTTTTAATCAATCTGCATTCAATGCTATCAGTTTTTCAAATGCCATTAGACTTATTCAGCCGCCTTTGGTTTTTGTGCCCAATGCTTTTTCTCCAAATAGCGATGCCCACAATGATGTTTGGGGCATTTCGCATGCTTTTGTAAAAGAGTATAACCTAAAAGTATTTAACCGCTGGGGCGAAAAAGTTTGGGAAAATGAAAACAAAGGCAATCAATGGGATGGGGTAACCAAAGGCAAATCGTCTAACAATGATGTGTTCGTTTGGATAGTTACATACAAAGGATGGGACGGAAAATTCTTTACTCAAAAAGGAACTTTAACTGTTATGCCTTAAATTAAAAATAAAATAAAAATATTTACTTAATATTGCACCTACCAATCAAGTCAATATGAAAAAAAACCTTACTTTATTTTTAGCTTTAAGCATTAGCATTTTTAGTATCAATGCACAATTAGGATACACAATGTCCAATTCAAACACAACTTATTCAAATTTAATAGCCCCAACAATTACGCGTGGTGTTTGGGCGCAAGAAGAATTTAGAATTCCATTGCCTTTTAATTTTAAATATTTCGATTCAATATTTAAAAGCATCAACATTGCTTATCAAAACATGTTTTTCACAACAAATCCATCAAATTCTGACAATATATTTTTCATTTCCCAAGATTTAATTCCAGAGAATGATGACACATTGCTGTCGCCAATTTCTTATCAAACTTCAGGGACTTCTCCTAACAGAATTTTTAAAATTGAGTACAAAAATATGCATGCAGTATTACAAGATACAAGCGAAAAATTTGTTGCTAATTATCAAGTTTGGTTTTATGAAACCAGTAATAAATTCGAATTTAGGTTTGGCCCAAATGAAGTTACTGACCTCAATTTCACTGAGTTTATCATGGGATTCATAGATTTTGACAATACCCCCTATCTTGGGGTTTCAGGCACAGCAGCCAATCCAACATTGGTGAGAGTTGTAAGTGCACTAACATTTAAAGGCATTTCTTCGCATCCATTGTCTGGCCAAGTTTATACCTTTACTCCTGATGCTCCACCAACATCAATTTCTAATATTGCAAAACCATATTTATTTTCCATAAGTGATGAAGGATTTCACTTTAAATCAAGCGAAAAAACGGCTTTAAGTATTTATGATTTGAATGGAAAATTAATTGACTCTTTTCAGTACGAAGAAGGACAAAGTTTAACCTATAAATTTACTAATTGCCCGTCTGGTTTGTATTTTGTAAACATAAATTCAGGAATTTCATTTAATACAGAAAAAACACTTATCTTTAAATAGATTTAATCAATTGATATAAAGAAATTTACGCCCTTATTTAGAATCAGTTTAAATTGCAATATTTGTTAATAAATACTTTTTACATTGACCCAAACCGCAATATATTTGCGGTCTAATTAGAATTGTCATAATTTAGTCATAATTACAGCATGGTAAATTACCTATTAAATACAAATTACTCCCTTAAATCTATTGTTTTAACAATATTTTTTACACTCTCTTTAGCACTAAGTGCGCAAGATGTAGTTCTTTCAGACGAAGCAAAAGCTGGCGAAGCGCTTTTTAAAGCAAATTGCGTGTCTTGCCATGCTATGAATGCCAAGCTTGTTGGCCCTGCTCTTGAAGGCGTTCATACAAGACACTCTGAAGATTGGTTGGTAAAATGGATCAGAAATAACGAAGCGCTTAGAGCTAGTGGTGATAAAGAAGCATTAGCAATTTACAACGAATATGGCGGAGCAGCCATGAATAACTTTGAGAACTTAAGTGTCGAGCAGGTTGTTACAATGATTACTTATTTTAAAGAATACAAAGCACCTGTTCCTGTCGTTGTGCTTTCTGGTGCACAGACTCAAGAAGCGCCAAGTTTTTATTCAAAAACAACTTTGTATATTTTAGTTGCTTTAATATTACTATTGGGAATTTTATTGCTTATCTTAAATAGAACTAAAAAAGCGTTGCAAACTTCATCTAAAGAAATAGACGAAGAGGAAAATAAAGATGTTATAGATGCCACCAAAGAGCCAAGTGATTTAAGCAAAAAAATTGCTTTTTACAAAAGAAGAATCAATCCAACTATTTTTAAAATGGTGATTGGAACTGTTGTTTTAGGTGGATTAGCGGCTTACGGATTCTATTTTGGAGTTGTAGAAGTTGGTGTTCAGCAAGGTTATGCGCCAGAGCAGCCCATTAAATATTCACATAAATTGCATGCTGGAAATTTAGGAATTGATTGTAAATACTGTCACTCAACAGTAGAAGTTTCTAAACAAGCAAGTGTCCCTAGTGTAAATACTTGTATGAATTGCCACAAAGGTGTTAATTTGAGAGATAAATACAACGGTGAAGTTTCTCCTGAAATTCAAAAAATTTACAATGCAATGGATTATAATCCAGATGCTAAACCAGGCGAGGAATATGGTCCAAACCCAAAACCAGTTAAATGGATTAGAATTCACAACTTACCAGACCATGCCTATTTTAATCACAGTATGCACACTAGTGCGGGTGTTTCATGTCAAACTTGTCATGGACCAATTCAAGAAATGGAAGTTGTAGAACAATACTCTACTCTACAAATGGGCTGGTGTATAAATTGCCATAGAGAAAGAAATATTGATGTAGAAAACAATCCATATTATGAGAAATTGCACGCAAAAATTAAAGAAGAGAAAGACGATAAAAGCTCTAACTACTCTAAATATTTCACAAAAGACGGAAAAATCAATATTAAACCTGCTGATAACGGTGGGTTAGAATGTTCAAAATGTCACTACTAACATTAAAATAGTAAAAATTTAAAAACAAAACGCTAAAATAAAAAATGGCAAAAAAACAATTATACTGGAAAGGCGAAGACGAGTTATTGAGGACCAAAGAATTTTTGGCCGCTCAAAAAAATGAGTTTAACGAAGCATTGCCTTTAGACGAAGTATTTAGTGAAAATAATATGGGTCTTTCTGCAAATAGAAGAGACTTTTTAAAGTTCTTTGGTTTCAGTGTTGCTGCGGTTTCATTAGCAGCTTGTAATACAGCACCCATCAGAAATGTTGTTCCATATATTGTAAAACCAGAGGAAATTACCCCAGGAGTTGCAAATTATTATAATTCTACTTGTGGCGCTTGTTCAACAGCTTGTGGAATCACTGTAAAAACAAGAGAAGGACGCCCAATTAAAATAGATGGTAACATAAATTCACCAATCTCAAAAGGGGCAGTTTGTGCAACTGGACAAGCTTCTATTTTAAGTTTATATGATACAGAAAGATTGGCTGGACCATTGGAAAAAGATGAACCAATTGAATGGACGAAATTGGATGAGGAAATAACTAGTCAACTTACAAGCATTGTTGCTGCGGGTGGAAAAATTGCAATTGTTTCTGGTACAATTCACTCGCCTTCAAGCCTTGAGGCTATTAAGGATTTTACTACAAAGTTTACCACTACTTCTCATATTACTTATGATGCAGTCAGTTATTCTGGAATGTTGCAAGCCAATAAAGATTCTTTTGGCAAAGCAGTAATCCCATCATATAAATTTGAAAATGCAAATGTAGTGGTTAGTTTTGGTGCAGATTTTTTAGGCACATGGCTTTCTCCTGTTGAGTTTACAAAAGCTTGGTCTGCTAAAAGAAAAGTTGAAGGAACAGATAAAGTTTTAAAAACAATCGTTTTTGAAAGTAATCTTTCTTTAACAGGTTCTAATGCTGATTACAGATTCCCAATGAAAACCTCCAACGAAGCAATTTATGTTGTAGGATTATATAACGAATTAGCACAGTTAGCTGGTGTTTCTCAAATAGCGATGGCCAAATCTGGTGAATTAGCTGGAGGAGCAGTTAAGCAAACAGCACAAAGACTTTGGGCAGAAAAAGGCAATTCAATCGTTATTTCTGGTTCTAATAACACCGCAATTCAATCGGTTATAAATGGTATCAATATTTTATTAGGAAATTATTCTACAACTATAAATATTGAAAACCACTCTAATCAGTACAAAGGAATAGACGCTGATTTTTTTCAATTTGCAAATGATTTGAAAGCTGGAACATACCAAGCAGTTTTGTTTTGGAATGCCAATCCAGTTTATAACTCACCGTTGAGTGAAACAATTGTTGAAGGTTTGAAAAAAACAAGAATTTCTGTTTCGTTTTCTGGAACTAAAGATGAGACAGCAAAATTATGTCGATACATCGCACCTGACAATCATTTTCTAGAATCATGGAATGATTCAGAGCCACAAGCAGGTGTTTATCAATTGTCTCAACCAACTATTTCACCAGTATTTAAAACAAGACAAGTTCAAGAGAGTTTATTGTCTTGGGCAGCAGCATTGCCATTAAATGAAAATGATCCTTTCGCTAAAAAAGGTATTTATTCTCAAAAAAACACAGCTTCTCCTTATTATATTTATATAAAAAATGTATGGATGAAGACAGCCAATGTAAATGATGAGTTATTTAACAAATCATTGCATGATGGTGGAATTTTCAATGCTGCAAAACCGGCAATGATGCCTTCATTTGCAGTTAACTTAAATGCATTGGTTTCAAATTTAGAAGCGAATATTGGTGCAGGTAATGCAATTGATTTAATTTTATATCAAAATATTTCAGTTCGTGATGGTTCTTTAAGCAACAACCCTTGGGTACAAGAAACTCCAGATCCAATTAGTAAAGTTACTTGGGACAATTTTGTTTCATTGCCAAAAGCATTAGCAGAGAAAGAAGGTATTAAAAATGGTGATTTAGTTAATATTACTGTTAAAAACCAAACCATAAATTCTTTGCCAGTATTTGTACAACCTGGACAATCGAACCAAACGATAGGATTGGCTTTAGGTTATGGCAGAATGGGAAAAGTTGGCGAGAAGGGATTGTTTGATTCAATTGGAAAAAATGCATTCCCTTTAGTTTCAGTTTCTAATAACTCATTTGGATATGTAATTAGTGGTGTTAAAATAGTAAAAGCCCTGGGCAATTATGAATTAGCGCAAACGCAGACACATCACTCAATAGAAGGAAGAGCAATTGTTAAAGAAACCACTTTAGAAGAATACAAAAAAGATCCAACAGCTGGAAACAATGAGAAAAAGCCTCATTTATATACTTTATGGCAAACCATGGATTATAAAAAAGATGGTGCACCCAACCACCATTGGGCAATGGCTATTGACTTAAATGCTTGTACAGGCTGTTCAGCTTGTGTTGTTAGTTGTTCTATTGAAAACAATGTACCTGTCGTAGGCAGAGCAGAAGTAAGAAGAAGAAGAGAAATGCATTGGTTGCGTATCGATAGATACTTTGCCTTTGAGGATAAAAAGAATTTAGTAGATAGCAAAGATTCTCAATTTGAAGGAGATTTTATTACTAAAGAAAAAGGATTAGCGATTGCTGATGAAAAAGCCAAAGGCTCTGAATTTGAGCATTGGGAAAATGTAAAAGTACTTCATCAACCAATGATGTGCCAACATTGTGGGCAGGCACCTTGCGAAACCGTATGTCCAGTTTTAGCAACTACACACTCTTCAGAGGGATTAAACCAAATGACTTATAACAGATGTATTGGAACAAAATATTGTGCAAACAACTGTCCTTATAAAGTTAGAAGATTCAACTGGTTTAGATACAATGACAATGATGATTATGATTTCCATTTCAACAATGATTTAGGTAAAATGGTTATCAATCCAGATGTTACTGTTAGAACTAGAGGGGTTATGGAAAAATGTAGCATGTGTGTTCAAAACATTCAAGCTGGAAAAACCAAAGCTAAAAGAGAAAAAAGAACATTGGTTGATGGCGAAGTAAAAACAGCTTGTCAAAAATCATGTCCTGCAAATGCAATTGTATTTGGGGATGTAAATGATGTGAATAGCGAAGTAAGAAAATTATTCTTAAACGAGCGTTCATACAGAGTTTTAGAAGAATTAAACACACAGAATGCGGTTAAATATTTAACCAAAGTGAGAGAT
>JBDNIM010000232.1:0-14880 GCA_041688295.1 Bacteroidia bacterium | reverse complement strand
TTTTTGCCAAACCATTTATACCTGTTTCGAGAGATAATTTTATAAAAAAAATTGCGAATAAATACAGGAACAATTAAAAACACGCTCAGCAAATTAACTGGGAAATCTAATTTTTTGGCTATTTTTAAAGCAGCTGTGCTTTCTAAAAAGGTGTTATTATTTTGATATAAAACCAAAGAGCTTAAAGATTCAACGGTATTTTTGTTAAGGGTTTGTTTAGCAAAATCACTTTGTAATGATGCAAATTTGAATTGGCCTTTTTTGTCGTGTTTAATTATCCATTGCACACTTCCAGAACATAAATTACAATAACCATCAAAAAAAACAATCGGCTGCATTAAAAAATCGGTTCGCCCTCCATCACTTTGATGCCAACGCTCTCAACTCCCATTAAAACACTGTCTCTCATATTTTGTTCAAGCGCTATGAAATAGGCACCCGAACCAGCCGAAGGCCTGTAATTTACAAAAATTGGTAATTCATAGTCAATATGGTCGCCAGAAATATCGCCCATTGGTTTGCCACTGACATCCGTAAGTGTAAAATTCACTTTTTGTGCCTTTTCTTTGCCATCCGCATCCTTTAAATGTGCCAATAAATATAAGTTTTCGTAAGGATAGTTTTTTTTAACCCTTAATTTTAAATAAATATTGTGATAAATTTGAGGTTGTTGAACACCAAAAACGAAGTCGGGAACGGCATTATAAGCCCAACCAGATTCTGGAATTTCCTTCATTTCATTGCTTATTGTCCCTTTTTTTGAACAAGCTGCTATTAATAAACAAAAAACGAGACTTATTAAGGATAACTTCATTTTGCAAAGTTAAGATTTTTTTTGCTAAACGATTAAAAAGTTGTTAGATTTGTTCCACTTGAATTTCGTTTTTGAAAATATAGACCGTCTCTTAGAAATTACACTCGCTTTCATCACTATGAGCTTGGGTCTTAACTTAACTCGAAAAGATTTTGACAAGCTTTTTCTTAATCCTAAAACTTTAACAATTGGATTAATAGCCCAAATGGTTCTTTTGCCAACTTTAGCTTTTGTAATCATGAGTTTTACAAATTTTTCGCCTGCCATTAAAGTTGGGTTTATTATTATTTCCCTTTGTCCGGGCGGAGTAACCTCCAATTTGGTGAGCTATATGCTAAAAGGAAATATTGCTTTAAGCATATCGTTAACCGTTATTAATGGTTTGCTTTGCATGATAAGCATTCCATTTTTAACAAATTTGGCTTTAAATACTTATTTTGGTAGCTCAGAGGAAATTTCTCTTCCTGTTTTCAAAACTTTATATATGATTGCTTTGGTAACGGTTTTACCAGCTTTTCTTGGGGTTTTGATTCGCAGTCATTTCTCTGATTTAGCAAAAAAGTTAGTGCCAGTGCTGAAATATTTAATGCCAATTTTATTATTCACAGTTTTTTTGGTTAAAATTTTTGCCCCAACTGAAAAAGGTGGCATTGCACTAAGCACTAGTGAGTTATTTGATATGGGTATTTGGGCTTTGTTGCTCAATTTCTCGAGTATGTTTTTTGGTTTCCTTTTTGCGAATATTTTCTCTGTAAAACTAACAAACAAGATTACTATAATGGTAGAAGTTGGGCTTCAAAACACGGCTTTGACTTTGTTTATTTGTGGCACACTGTTAAAGAATATTGAAATGCAGAAACCTGCAATGGTCTATGTTATTTTCACTTTTGTTTCTACCTTTATATTTGCGTGGTTGATAAAAACTGTTTCCATTAAATTTAGAAAAGATGAAATGGATTAAGTGTTTCATATTGCTTTTAGGCTTTTTGCAAAGCTTTTCTTATGCTCAAAATTTGCCTAAGTATGGCACGGAAAACACGATTGAAATTTGCAATTGGAACATAGAATGGTTTGGTAAAAAGGGTTTTGGGCCAAGTAATAAAACCTTGCAAAAAGAAAATGTTGGAAAATTTATTAGTGAAACAAATATTGATATTATAGCTTTTCAAGAAGTGGCCAATCGCTTGTTTTTTGACACAATGATGCAAGGTATTCCTAATTATCGATATGTGATTGCCAATTATGGTGCTGAACAAAAAACAGCCGTTGTTTTTAATGACAGTCAATTTAAATTGCACAAAAGTGGATTGTTAGCAAATGGTGTAATTGATAGTTTTTCTACAGGTAGATATCCTTTGCTAGTTGAACTCATTTCAAAAACCAATATTAAAGACACGCTTTTGCTTATTGTTTTGCACCTTAAATCGAATTTTGGCTCAGATGCAGAAAAAGCGGAAGCATACAATAGCCGAAAAAAATCTCTTACATGGCTGAAAAACTATTGCAATGCATTTTTGCAAAACAAAAACTTTATTTTATTAGGCGATTTTAATGACGACCTCGACCAATCAATATATAAAGGTTTGCCTAGTCCTTTGGCAAGTTTATTGTATCAAAACAATCCTAACTATTATTTTTTAACGGAAAGGTTAACCCAAAATAAAATACCAACCACTGTAAGCTATCCCACTGCAATTGATCATCAAATGGTTTCTGAAGGGCTAAAAAATAGACTTTTTTCTGGTGCAGACACGATTAATTTGAAAGGATACTTCAGCAATTATGCCACCAACACAAGCGACCATTATCCAGTCATCAGTAAGTTTAAGAATTTAAGACTTTCTCTTTATCCGCTTTCAACAAACACAATTGAAATTTACCCAAATCCAGCCCAAAATTATTTTGAAATAAAAAATTGGGCCGCAAATATGAGTATTGAGATTTTTAGTGTGGATGGTAAGTTAGTGAAGGGTTTTGATGTTAAAAACAATCTTGTGCTTACTGATAAAATACCCAATGGCATTTATTTTTTAAGAATAAAAGACAGCAATAAGGTGTTAAATTATAAGTTTATTATCAATAAATAGTATGCAGCAACAGCGACATACAATTGGAATGGTGAGGCCAAAAATTGAGAAATATTGTTCCTATCAAGAGCGATGCCAGCAAGAGGTGGTGTTAAAATTGAAATCCTATTTAATGAGTGAAGATGATATTAATCAAGTGCTTTACGAGTTGGTGAAAAAGAATTTTATAAACGAAGAACGATTTGCGCAAGCCTATGCGCGAGGAAAAAGCAGACAAAAGAAATGGGGCAAAACAAAGATTGTATTTGAACTAAAAAAAAGGAAAATTAGTGAATATTGCATTAAAAAAGCTTTGCAAGAGATAGACGAAGACGATTACGAAAGTGCAACTATTACGCTAGCAGAAAAATATTTTGGCAAACTAAAAGACCATTTAATGGTTACTAAAAAAAGGAAAACCATTACTTATTTGATAGGCAAAGGTTATGATTACGAATTAAGTAAAAAAATAGTAGAAACAATAACAATAAAACCATGAAATTCCATTTAACAGAAAACGATGTTTGGCAGCTTTTAGAACAGGTGAAAGACCCCGAAGTGCCCGTTTTGTCGATTATTGATTTGGGAATTGTTAGGGCTGTGGAAACGAAAGAGGATTGTTTTTTAATTAAAATTACACCCACTTATACTGGCTGCCCCGCTATGGATATGATTGCTGCTGATATTAAGATTCTGTTTGAAAAAAATAACATCCCTTGCAAAGTAGAACTTGTGCTTTCGCCTGCCTGGACCACCAAATGGATGAGCCTAGCTGGCAAACAAAAACTAAAAGCTTATGGCATAGCACCGCCATTGGATGAAGATGTTTCTATGAATGTTTTATTTGGCAAACATGGGGTTATTGAATGTCCCTTGTGCAACTCCAAAAACACAGAAATGATTAGCCAATTTGGCAGCACCGCCTGCAAATCTTTGTTCAGATGTTTAGACTGTAAAGAACCTTTCGATTACTTTAAGTGTCATTAAGAAGGGTATGCAAATTCTTATAAAATTGCTAAATTTTTTCCATTGTGCTTGCATAAAACTGCATAAGCGCTAGGCTTCACTTTTTTATAAGGTGTTATAGAAACTATACAATTTTTAAATTTTTGCTTAAAAGCTTTAAATGGACTCTTTTTAAATTGAAAATCAATCAATTCTGAACTTGTAAATAAAAAGTCTTCGTCTATTATTTCAAACCCTTCACTTTTCAGTAAAAACTTGAATAATGAAGGTGTGTAAATATTGATATGTCCGTAATCTAAATAATGTTTAATTTTAGTATCAACGAAAAAACTGAAGTCTATCGGGATTTCAAAAAATTGATATTCAGAAACACGGGCAATTTCTCTTAATAATGTTCTAGGATGTTCAACATGTTCGACAACATGACTACATAAAGACAGATTAAATTCTTTATCATTATATGGAATTTTATATCCATCAAACAGTTTAACTTCATTTAAGTTTTTTAGGTTTCTTTCTTTTATTCTTTTTATGCCAGAGTCAGATATTTCAATAGAATTAATTTGTTTGCTAAAATCAACTTTGTCCAAAAACTCAAGCACAGAACCATCACCAGAACCAACATCAAGTATCTTATCTTTATTAATTGATTTGCATAGTCTGATTATATTTGAAGACTTTTGTTTTCCTCCCAAATAACGCCATTGAGTGTCCATTGATTCATATTGAGATGCGTATTTTTCTATTAAATTGTTAGATAGCTCTTGCATAATGCAAAAATAAGATAAAAATCACAAATCACTTAAAAAACTTATTTAGTAAATATCTTTAAACTTTACTATATTTGTATATAATTAAAAACTGTTTGAAAATAAATATATCGATAATATTTTTTCTGTTTTCTGGGATACTTAACGCCCAGATATTCACTAAAAATTATCAATATAATTATAATTTAGTGAAACCAATTGGTGTCATTCAGCAATCCAATCAATCATTAATTATAGTTTCTAATGCAACAGATGGTTCTATGAACGATATTATTGTAACAAAAACCAATTTAGACAACACGGTTGTTTGGTCAAAAAATTATGGCAGTGTTTTAAATGGCATATTTAAAGCATATTCTTTTATTGTTGACAGAGCAGGCGATATTGTTGTTGTTGGCGCTCAAGAGAATGTTGCATCCATTATTTTCAAAATAAACAGCAATAATGGCAACCTTATTTTTGGCAAAACTCTTAATTTTAGAAATCGTCAACCATCCAATAGGTATTATAAAATTGTTCAAATGAGAGCTGAATTCTCTGATGATTATATTTTAATTGGTAGTGTCAATTTTCCTGCAACACATACTGTTAGCAGAATAAGCACTACGGGTACCGTTTTGTGGTCTAATGAATATGATGTTTCGGGAGGTAATGAATTGCTATATGCTCTAGAGCAAACAAATAATGGCGATATTTTATTGGGAGGACATTTTAGTAATGGAGGTCATTTTGATCATAGTTTTTTAAGAATTAAATCTTTGGATGGAAGTTTACTTAAAATAATGAAATATGACCTTGCGTTCAACGGAGGTTTTAATGGTGGTTTTGATGAAGCCATTGCTATAAAAGGAACAGATTTCATTGCATTTTCAACTGTTATAAATGGCAATGGCAATAGAGCAAGGCAAGGAGCAGCTTTGTATAATACACGAACAGACCAATTGACCAATGTTGTACTTTATGATATTGGCGATGATGCCCGCAGCTTTTCTATGGCTTTTGATTCGCTGAACCAAAAGTTAATTATTGGTGGCATTTTTACAAACACAGACAATCATTTTTACCAGGTAATAGATATAAACAATCTTTCTAATTGCTTAACTTATAAAATTAAAGACATTAATTTTGGCACACAAAAGAGTGGGATAGCTTATATTAGTTTAAATAAAAATCATCAATTACTAATTTCTACTTTTAAAAGTAATAATTCCAACCCCAATATTTGTAGCAGTGTTATTGGAATGTATGACCTTGGCCTCAACCAATGCGTTGACAAAATAAATACCAGTGTTTATAATATAAATATTCCAGCACCTACAATTCCAACGCACGCATTAACAACTAGACACACGCATGGAGACATGAGTTTTGTTGGCAAAAACAATACAATTGTCATAACTACCCTTTGCGAAGTTAATTGCTTTGCAACCAAAAAAGAATTTAGGATTGCATCCACAAAAAAAATAGATACCATTTGTTTCAATCAAGCATATAGTTGGACGGTGAGCACGGCAAGCAATCCCAAAGATTCTTCGCTTAATTTTGTTTTGTATAAAAAAAATGGTACGGCTTTGCTGCCTCTCGATTCCATAAAAAACAAAACCGGCAAAACCTTTAATTTGCCATATAGTTCGAATAATGAAACCTATATTGTAATTGCAAAAACCAAATGCAGCTTTAACGACACCGTTATTTTAAACCTTGTTGCCCATACATTATCTGTTAGCACATTGCTGCACAATGACTACTACTGTAAAAATGAAACAGTTAATTTAAGTTCAGATTATACAGCCAGTGGTCCTAAAAAAGTTGCCTTCCGTTGGTTTGATTCCACCACAAACAAAATGCTTGATAGCTTTTCTTCTTTGCAAATAAGAGCAGATTTTTCTCAATCAATTGGTTTGACTGTTAATGATCAATGTGCTGGGTCTAAAACTATCTACACACGATTTTATGTTGCGCCTTTAATTTCAGATTCTCTTATTTTAACGAAAAAAATGGATTGCGAACCCTTGAAAACTGAACTTGTTCACCCTAAAACTGTTGCAAACGGAACAATGAGTTTTAAGTTTAAATGGATGTGGCAAATGGACGGAACTGTAATTGATTCTACAGAAACAGAGGCCGGCAAAACAGAACCTAATAGGCCTTTAACAATTGCTCAATCGGGGTTTTATAAACTAAAAACCTATATGGCATTGCCAAATAGCAAAGTTTGTGTTGTTTTTAATGATACGGCAAGAGTGGTAAAAAAAGCGGTTGCTAATTTTAATATTAATCCTGAGTTTATAGATATATCTAAAGGAACGGTTGTGTTCAATAATTTTTCTAATTATGCTTTTAAATACCAATGGACGATTAGCGATGGGGGCAGTTATTCTGACATGTCGCCAAACCATACCTTCAATAAAATTGGGGTATATAATGTGTCTTTGATTGCTTATAGTATTAGTGGCTGCAACGATACTTTAAGCAAAACTTTAACGGTTAATGATATTTATAATATTTATATTCCCAATTCATTTACCCCAAATGGAGATGGAAACAACAATGTATGGAAACCGGAAATAATTTCGGGCGACAAAATAGATTTGGAGATTTTTAATCGTTGGGGAGAGTTGATTTATCATTCTAAAGATGAAAGCGCAAGCTGGGATGGTACTTATAAAAACGAAATTTGTCAAGAGGGAATGTATCTTTATATGTTTAAAGTAACAAGTAAAACAAAGAAAATATATTATTACAGAGGTATGATTTCTTTGTTGAGGTAGGGTTTATTGGGAAATAGATTGTTGCTGATTCTTTATTAAATTTAGGTTTTGTATATCATAAAAGTGGATTTTATAGAGCGAGTGCGTAGAAAGGATTCTCATAAAATTGCAGATATTAAATTTATAAAATCTGCTTTTAAAATCCTTCGCTAAGAACTTCCAAATCTATTTTTTGCCTTTTATTGAACACTTCAATTGATTTTTCTTTCTTTTTTTTAAAATTATTTATTTTTATCCTTTCCATTCGTTTTTCATTTGTTATATTTGCTTTTTTTTAAAGCAATGTTTGTTAAAACTTTTGGTTCTGCGGTTTATGGTGTCAATGCTTATACAATTACTGTTGAGGTAAATGTGAGTGGTGATGGTGCAAGTTATGCTTTGGTGGGTTTGCCCGACAATGCAGTAAAAGAAAGTTGGTTGAGAATAGCCACAGCTTTTAAAAATAATGAATTGGCAATTCCTAGAAAGAAGATTGTTGTAAACATGGCGCCTGCCGATATAAAAAAAGAAGGCAGTGCTTATGATTTAACCATTGCTGCTGGCATTTTGGCAGCTAGCGAGCAAATAAGTGTTGCCGAGGAGGTTAGCAAATATATTATAATGGGCGAGCTTTCTTTAGACGGTAGCATTTTGCCAATTAAAGGTGCTTTGCCAATCGCCATTCAGGCGCAAAAAGAAGGTTTTAAAGGTTTTATTCTACCTAAAGAAAATGCTAAAGAAGCCGCCATTGTGCAGGGCTTGGAGGTTTATGGGGTAGAGAAACTTACCGATGTGGTTGGTTTCTTTAATGGCTATCATCATTTGGAGGCAACGATCTCTGACCCAAGGGCCGATTTCGCAAATAGTGTCAATGATTTTGATGTGGATTTTTCGGATGTGCAGGGGCAGGAAAACATTAAAAGAGCGATGGAAATAGCTGCGGCAGGGGGTCATAATATTATTTTGATTGGCCCACCTGGAGCCGGAAAAACAATGTTGGCCAAAAGATTGCCCACTATTTTACCCCCAATGACTTTGCACGAAGCACTTGAAACCACTAAAATACATTCTGTGGCTGGAAAACTTGGAGACAATGCAAGCTTGGTTGCCCATCGTCCTTTCCGGTCTCCGCACCATACCATTAGCGATGTGGCTTTGGTAGGTGGCGGGCAAGTTCCGCAGCCAGGCGAAATTTCTTTGGCACACAATGGCGTCCTCTTTTTAGATGAATTGCCAGAGTTTAAACGCACTGTTTTGGAGGTTATGCGACAACCTTTGGAGGATAGGAAAGTAAATATTTCTCGTGCCAAGTTTTCTGTAGATTACCCAGCAAGTTTTATGTTGGTGGCAAGCATGAATCCTTGCCCGTGTGGATATTTTAACCATCCTGAAAAAGATTGTGTGTGTGGACCCATGGTAGTTCAAAAATATTTAAGTAAGATTAGTGGGCCTTTGTTGGATAGAATAGACATACACATTGAGGTTACGCCTGTTAGTTTTGAGGATTTGGCAAGCAGACGAAGAAACAATGAAAAAAGTACCACTGTGAGAGAACGGGTGCAAATTGCCCGAGACATTCAGTCTAAAAGATACGAAGACAAGAATGGCGTGCATTGCAATGCCCAAATGCCTAGCAATCAAGTGAAAGATATTTGTCCTATAACGGATGCTGGCACACAACTACTGAAAACCGCTATGCAAAGGTTGAACCTTAGCGCTAGGGCTTACGATAGAATTTTGAAGGTGAGCCGAACAATTGCCGACCTAGAAAAAAGCGAAGATATTAAAATGGAACATTTGGCAGAAGCCATCCAATACCGCAGCTTGGATAGAGAAAATTGGAGCGGGCAATAGTCTGCTCGGTGCTTTGCAGATTAAATTCTGTATGACTTGTTATGCTTTATTTAACTTTTAACGGACTGAAGTTGCTATAAAATCAGACGAGCCTATGGCTTTAAATAATTCAGAAGAACCGTAGGTTTGGCAGAAGTTGTAGGGATAGAATTTATTCCATCCAATAATTTCATTCTTTTTTTTCTTCTTTGGCATTGCTCAAAGAGGCTATTAAGTGAAGCGTTCTCACGAATGGATTTAAAAACCCAACAAAAATGAGTAAAGGCTAGTCCTATTAAATAAACAGTGAATAGCCTTAATGGAAAGAGGATTTGAAAAAAGAAGTGCTAAAGTATGGGTTTTTTATTATGTTTATGAAATGAAAAATATTGTTGCGAAAGTTGCTTTAGTGTTATTTTTGTTTGTTTTCTATGCTTGCGGAAGCCAAAAAGGAATTCAGAAAACACCTTAAAAAGATTATAAACTGATCGGTAATGTTGATAAAGTTGAATTGTGGGGAGGCGGTGGCCTATCATTCAACACTGCTATTTGGATTAAAAAAGCCAAAAACAGTTTGGAAGGAATTTCGGCCTAATAAGCTTATTTAAAGAGCAAATATGTTGCTAGAGACAAAGGATATGTTTTTATCGAACAATCGCTGAAATTCGATAATGGGAGGAAGTTTGATGTACTTCATATAAAAACTTTGCCAGACAAAACAAGCATAAAAGTTTATTTTGATTTCGGTGATTTTTTTGGAAAATATTAGTGAACTCCTTCCATTGTTCATGCTTTTTGCATCAACAAACGAAACTTACAAAACAGGAGGTGTTAATTAAAAAATAATTTGTTCAGAAACCCTTTGCTCTATGCCAACCTACAACACATTTAGCAACTGTTCTTTTATTTTTTCTAACTCTTCTTTCATCACAACAACGGCTTGCTGCATTGGAAAATAGTTGGCTTTGCTGCCAATTGTGTTAATTTCTCTTCCTATTTCTTGAGCAATGAAACCCAGCTTTTTGCCGCTACCATCTTTAATTAAATTGTCTTCAAAAAATGTGATATGGTGTGCCAATCTGCTTTTTTCTTCAGCAATGTCATATTTTTCTAGATAATAAATCAGCTCTTGTTCATACCTGTTTTTGTCAATATTACCTTGTTCATTATTTTCTGTTAAGGAAAGCCACAATTTGTTTTTCACAGCCTCTTTTCTTGGCTGCTCGTGTTCAGCAATGGCGCTTAGGTTGGTAGAAATTTCTGTTAAACAAGTTTTTAGGTAATTCTCAATAAAAAGACCCTCTTGGTTTCTGAAACCATCAAAAGATTCGAATGCTTTTAGCAAACAGTCTTTTATTAGGACCCAGTCTTCGTCTGCTCCATCTGTTTCGTCATATTTTAAAACATCGGGCATATTTAAAACCGTGCTAAAAAGATTTGCATCCACAATTTTTAGGTCGTTTTTTAGGGCATTTAGTTTATCGAAATACGATTTAGCCAATTCGGTATTGATATTTAAACCACCAGTGTTTTGCTCTTTTTTTTCGACATTAATGTTTACCGCAACAGAGCCTCTGATAATTTTATTGGTTAAAATTTGGCGCACCTCAATATCCTTGTCTTTAAAAGACCTAGGCAAACGGACATTGAGCTCCAAAAATTTGTTGTTCAGTGATTTTATCTCTATTTTTATGCGACAGTTGGTGTTTTCCCCCTCTGCCACACCATATCCGGTCATGCTTTTGATTGTTGCCATTTGAATTTTGTTGATGTTATATATACGCCCGTAAAAATTAGGACGGTTGAAATTATTTTATGCAAATCTAAACTATCTTTTTGTAAAAAAATAGCGATTAATGTTGCCAAAACGGGTTGCAAATAAATATATGCGCCCACTATTGTTGGCCCAGCTTTCATAATAGACCATGCGTTTAGTAAATAGGTAATAAATGTGGAACAAACGATAATAAACAACACTTTTAATATAATTTCGGTATCCATTATTGCAAAATGGGCGGCTTGCAACTCTTTGAACCCAAACGGCAAAACCAATAATCCGCCAATAAAGAAAGTATATTTTGAAACCGTGATAAAATGATAGTTCTGCAATAGTTTTTTTGCCAAAACCAAATATCCAGCATAAGAAATTGCGTTTAGTATAATTAGGATATCGCCCGGCAATGTGGTGGAGGAAAAGTGGAACGACCTGCCAGACATCAACCAAAGACAGCCAAGGCAGGCTAACAAAATGCCAAACACCTGACTGTAATACACTCTGTTTTTATTGATAAGCACGCTTAGGATAAATACAAAAATGGGGGTAGCAAGCATCAAAACGGCCGCATTTATGGGGGTAGTAATTTCTAGACCTTTAAAAAACATAAGCATATTTGCTGCCACACCAAACACACTGCAAAGCAACAATCGAAGGCCATGTTCTTTTAAATTAATAGTTTCTTTTTTTGTGAAAAACGAAGCAATAAAAAACAACAATGCAGCACCCCAAACCCTAATTATAATGAAACCAAAACCTTGTATATACAACGGCATGATGTCTTTTGCCCAACTAAAAGTTAGGGCGTATATAGAGGCAACAATAAATAAGGCAGCATGAACCCAGTTTTTAGACAACAATTTGATGGAATTTTTAAAAGGTTGCAAATTTCATTGAAAATAAAATGGATTGCAATAGAAATTTTAATCCATATTTTAAATAAAACAGAGCAGTTTGGTGCGTTTATCTAAATCTAAACTATATCATTTGTGTTCCATCTCAGTTTTCGCCACTCTTTTCTTTCCTCGCTAGAAAGAAAACTCCAAACAAGAATTCTGCTGGTTTTATTGCCGGTTCCCATCGGAATGGCTTTAAATTGATAGGCGCCACTAATTTCCAATAGACTATGAATGTTATCAAGATGAGATTGCTTGGAAACCAAAGTCGAAAACCAAAAACAGTTTTTAGCAAATTGTTCACTTTCCTTAATCATGGTTTCTATAAACCTATATTCTCCGCCTTCGCAAATAATTTCGTGGCTTATTCCCGAGAAATTAAGAACAGGGTTTTTTACAATTTTGCCCGTTAAGTTTTTTGTTTTTCTCAGTGTTCCTCTTTGGGCATCTTCCATCGAAGCATGAAAAGGAGGGTTGCATATTGTGATATCTATTTTATCTTCTTTGCTTAATATGCCTTTAAAAACTGAGTTTGCATTCTTCTGCAACCTGCATTCTACCTTGCCTTTAATTAACGGATTGCTGTCTATAATTTTTTGTGCAGAATCCATGGAATTTTGGTCAATCTCCGACCCAATAAATTTCCAGCCATATTCTACAATGCCAATAAGGGGGTAAATACAGCTTGCGCCCATGCCTACATCAAGACAAGTGATTTTATCGCCAATTGGTGGTTTGCCTAAATTGTCTTCGGCCAATAAATCTGCCATGTAATGAAGATAATCAGCCCTTCCTGGTATGGCAGGGCAAAGGTTTTCGTCAGGAAACGACCAATTTTCAATCCCGTAATAATGGTTTAGCAAAGCTTTGTTTAATGTTTTTACAGCTTGTGGGTCCGAAAAGTCAATGGATTCTATCCCAAACCTGTTTGTCATTATGAGGTCTTTCAATTCAGGATTAGAAATGACCAACGCCTCTAAATCGTATCTGTCACGGTTTTTGTTTCGAGGATGTAGCCTTGTTTTTTCTTGTTGTTCTTTTTCTGATGTCATTATTAAGTGTGTAATTTTTTCTTTAAAATTTCTTTTAACCGAGCCGCTTGCCTATTAAATTGCCTAATTCCTAATTACCCCACAAATATAACCCTATTTGCGAAATACGAAAACAGTTTTATTCCCAAAATTACTTTAAATTATCAAAAGGGAGCTTGTTTTGCTTGGGTTTAAATTGTGTGGTTCATTAAATTTGTCTTTGTTTTTGAAACAATGATTGTATTAATGTTATAATATTGCACTGACTTCGCTTATTAATTTTGACATTTTCAGACAATGGGTTAAGTAAATTTGATGGCGGGTTAAATGCAGGCGTTGCCTTTTATATTAAACCTCAAATTCAACTTGGTTTAACTTATAATTTAGGATTGTTAGACATTGACAATTCTAGCAGCGGAAAAATCACTAACAACTATTTAAGCTTAAACCTTGTTTATTTTTTAGGTTCTAAAAATTAATGTAAAAACAAAATTCTAAAGCCTTTCAAATTAAATTTTGAAAGGCTTTTTTGTGCAGTAAATTCTTTATCGATTTTAATCAAATCGATGAGAAATTTTTAAAACTTTTTCGCCAAAAAATTGTCATCTTTGCAGTGATGATAATAGTATTCAATATTTTGTTAGTGCTAGTTGGTTTTGTGTTTATGGAAGCAACAGCGTGGTTCACACACAAGTATATTATGCACGGTTTTATGTGGCGTTGGCACAAAAGCCACCACGAACCTCGGGCAGGCAAGTTCGAGAAAAATGATTTGTTTGGCATTGTGTTTGCCTTTGTTTCTGCTTTTTTAATCATTTCTGGTTCATGGAATGGCATGTTAGATTGGAGATTTTACTTAGGCTTAGGCATTCTTTTATACGGAGCTGCCTATTTTTTGGTACATGATGTGTTTGTCCACCAACGGTTGCCAATGCTAAAAAGAACCAATGTGCCATATTTTCAAGCCATGCGATTTGCACACAAAGTGCATCATAAAGTATCATCAAAAGATGGTGCTGAGGCGTTCGGGTTTTTATTTGTGAGCAAAAAATATTTGAATAAATTTAAAAAGCAAAAGTGAAAAAAGTAATAGTAATAGGCAGCGGATTTGCCGGATTGAGCGCAGCCTCCCATCTTGCAAAACAAGGACATCAGGTAACTATTTTAGAAAAAAATGACCAAGCAGGCGGTCGATGTCGCTCTTGGAAAAAAGATGGTTACACATTTGACATGGGCCCAAGTTGGTATTGGATGCCCGAAGTTTTCGAACAGTTTTTCAATCATTTTGGAAAAACCGTAGCTGATTTTTATAATTTAATAAGATTAGACCCCGGCTATCGCATCTATTTTAAAAACAATGAGCACATAGATGTGCCCGCATCGTTGGACGACTTAGTAGCAGAATTTGAAAAAAGAGAAAAGGGCAGTGGTCTTAAGTTAAGAGAGTTTTTGAAAGATGCAGAGTATAAATACCACACTGCCATGGGCGGTTATGTTACCCGTCTGTCTGACTCTATCGTAGAGTTTATAGAGCCAAGGTTGATTTTAAAATCCCTGCAACTGAATTTGTTTTCCTCGTTGAGAAAAGCGGTTAGAAAAAAATTTAAGAACCCTCTTTTAGTAAGTTTATTAGAATTTCCAGTTTTGTTTTTGGGCAGCACCCCCGAAAATACGCCAGCTTTATATAGTATGATGAATTACGCAGACTTAGTGAAAGGCACATGGTTTCCACAAAATGGAATGGTAGAAATTTCACAAGCCTTTGCAAAAATAGCCACAGACCAAGGTGTTAAAATATTATTAAATAAAGAAGTAACAAAAATAGAGGTGGAGAATGGCAAAGCCACTAAAGTATTGGTAGGCAACGAGTTTTTTGAAGCAGACATAGTTGTGGCGGGAAGCGATTATCATCACACAGAACAAAATTTATTGGAGAAAAAAGACCGTGTATATGACGAAAAATACTGGAACTCTCGCACA
>JBDNIM010000231.1:0-8443 GCA_041688295.1 Bacteroidia bacterium | reverse complement strand
TTTTTAATAAAAGTTACTGTAGCAGGCGATCCACTATAGTTGGCAATCATTTTTAATTTAGAGTTTGTAAGCTCAATTAAAGTGGCTGTGTCATTTATCTTTATAATTGGAGTTAACTCCAGATTTAAGTACATTTTGTTTTCAGCATCCAATAGTTTGTAGTTATTGTATAGCGTATCAGGGTCGGCCGCATCGCATTTAATCACTTTATCATAAATTTCTAAAGTATCGTTTGTTTTAAAATTATATTCATTGTCTTTATAACAAGCTTGAACTATAAACGAACTCCAGATATCTTGCCCTCCAATTTCCACAGTAGAAATTACCCAATTTTCTTTACTCAAAATGCTTTGTCTGCTTTCTGGAGTTTTAGGTGTGTCTTCTTTTTTTTCTTTTTTGCAGCTAACAAAGTAAATGCTTAAAACGCCAACTGCCATCATCAAAAATATTTTTTTCATATTATTTATAATTTATCCATGCGAATTTAGGATTTTTCACTTACTTTGCAAATTAATTTTTTCATGGATTGGTTTAAAAATTGGTTTGATAGTAAATACTATCACATCTTATATGGCTCTAGGGATGAAGATGAAGCCAACGACTTTATTACGAATGTTTTGGGTACTTTATTATTGCCTTCTGATGCCAAAATTTTAGACCTTGCTTGCGGAAACGGAAGGCATTCCAATATTTTGGCCAAACATTCTTTCGAAATTCATGGTTCAGATTTAAGCGAAAACAATATTGATTTAGCCAACCAAAGCAATATTGGCACTTTGAAAGTGGGAGATATGAGGAAAGTATATTTAGCAAATTATTTCGATTTGGTGCTAAATCTATTTACGAGTTTTGGTTATTTTGAAGATGAAAATGATAATTTGTTAACGCTGTCTGCTGTTTGCGAAAACTTAAAACCAAATGCTGCCTTTGTTCAAGATTATTTTAATGTTCATTATGTAAAATCAATTTTAAATACAATTGACGACAGAAATATTGATGGCATTCTTTTTAGAATAACAAAAACAATTGATAATAATCAAATTGTAAAAACAATTTCATTTGAAACTGAAGGAAAGCCTTATGTTTTTTACGAAAAAGTTAACTTATACCAGCTTTCAGATTTTGAATCCATGTATGAAAAAGTGGGGCTTAAAATCGAAAATGTTTATGGCGATTATGATTTAAGTCCTTTTGACAATGAAACATCCAAACGATTAATTATAATTTCAACTAAAAAATGATTCTCAACATAGATATTCAGTTGTATCAGCTAATTAATCAATCCTACCATTCAGATTGGTTAGATTTTTTGATGGTTAAGTTTTCAGATAAATATTTTTGGATACCAATGTATTGCCTCGTTATTTTCTTTATTACCAGAGAATTTAAGAAAAAAAGTTTAATCATCATTTTATGTTTGTTTGCGGCTGCCGGTGTTTCTGATAGTTTTACAAGTAAGATAATAAAACCTTTAATAAAACGAGAACGCCCCTGTCATCAAATGGCCTTGAAACCTGTTGTTTTGGCAAATTGTAGCGATACGGGAAGTATGCCTTCGTCTCATGCAGCCAATCATTTTGCGGTGGCAGTATTTATGGTTTTGTTATATGGCATTAAAAAACGCAAAAATATGTTGTTTTGGCTAATGTGGGCCTTTTTGGTAGGGCTTAGCCGCATTTATAATGGGGTTCATTTTCCATCAGATGTTTTGGTGGGGGCTATTATTGGTGTCTTAATCGGCATTCTGTTTTATAAAATACATATTTGGCTACTTTTAAAATTCAAAATTAATTAATTAATTACATTCATGATTATTCCAATTTTAATTCTCTTTTTTGGTCCTTTTATTGGTGTTTTGTTAAATATTTTCTTAAAAGTAAAAACCAATAAATTCATTGGACTTACTGTGTTATTTAGTGGTGCTTTTTTGATGGGAATTTCATTGTTTGGTTTAATGCCTGAATTGTATGAACATGGCGATATTGCCCAAGCTGGTATTTGGTTGGTGGTTGGTTTCTTTTTCCAAATTGTTTTAGAGAAATTTACTGGAGGACTCGGCCACGGACACATTCATAAAGAAGATATTCCGAAAGATGCTTTAGTACTTTTTGTAGGTTTGTTTGTGCATGCTCTGTTAGAAGGCTATTCTGCTGGTGTCAGTAGTTATTTGAACCCTGGTTTATTAAGTGGTTTGGTAATTGGTATCGCCATTCACGAAATTCCTGCTTCGTTTGCGCTTTCCATTCTTTTGGGAAATAGATTTAAGAATAAAAAAATACTTTATGGATTGCTTTTTATATATGTTTTAACAACACCTTTTGGATACTCTTTAGGTACTTTTTTACACAAACAAAATATAGTTTCAAATAACTTGTCTTTCATTATTACGGCAATAATTGCTGGTACATTTTTACATATAAGCACTACAATTGTATTTGAAAGTTCACTGTGGAAAAAAGAGGGTTTGAAAAAATGGTTAATTATTTTTGCCGGACTATTAATTTCTTTTTTTGCTTGCGAATTGGGACATCAACATTAAGTTTTTTTTCTAAAAACACTTATCGCAAAATACAAAGCAATTACCATTAACGAAGCGCCAGCAATGTATGGCATTTCGTAAAACCACATATATAAAACACCCGACATTAATGGGCCAATTGTTCGGGCCAATGAGCCAATGGATTGTAGCGCCCCAAGCACCGTTCCTTGTTTGTCTTTTGGGGCTAGTTTGCTCACCAAAGAATTGGTGGCTGGCATAATCAGTCCATTAGACAATGCTATGGTCATTATTGCCAATAGTTCGAGTGGAATAAAGAGTTTTTGAGGCACAAAAGGAATTGCTAATAAACCAATTGCCATTGTGGATGTGCCAATAATGAGCATTTTTTTCTCTCCAAATTTTCTTACAAAAAAGCCAACCAATCCGCCTTGAATAAGCACAGAACACAATCCTATGAATCCAAATATATAGCCAATTTCTTTGTCATTAAAGAAAAAATATTGTTTCCATAAAAGAGGCGATGCAATTTGCATCATGCTGAATGCTGCAATAAATAAAGTGTTAATTACAAAAAGTAGTTTAATTGTAGGGTTATTTAATGCAATCTTAATTTGTTCAAAAACTTTGGCTAACGAGTGTTTCGTTTGTTGTAGCGATTTATTGCTTTCTGGCAAATAGAAATATGCAAATATAAAATTGATTATACTTAAACCCATTGTGAAAAATCCAATGCCCCAAATGCCCCAGTGGTCGTGAAGGAATCCACCAATTGGAGGACCAAAAATAAAGCCTAACCCAAAAGCAGCCCCAATAAGTCCCATGTTTTTTGCTCTTTTTTCTGGGCTCGAAATATCAGCAACATAGGCTTGGGCAGCCGAAAAATTACCTGAACCAATGCCTGCCATTATTCTTGAAAAAATGAGTAAATAAATGCTGTTAATGAAAATAAAAACAAAATAGGCAAACGCTGTGATGACAATACTTACTAAAATTACTGGGCGTCTGCCTTTCCTATCGCTCAAACTGCCCCAATAAGGGGCGAACAAAAACTGCATAAATGGCGCCAAAGATGCAACAACACCAACCATTATTTCTTTTTGCCCCAATTCTGTAACAACAAGCGATGGTAAAATTGGAATAATAATGCCAAATCCCAATAAATCTATAAATATAGTAAGAAATATAATTGTTAATGGTCTTCCTTTCATTTAATTGGGCTGCGTTTTTTTATCGTGTAGTTTTAATAAAGGATTCTATCGTTGAAATGTTTTCTTTTAATAGTTTTAGTTTAATATAAGTAAGAGAATTATTAGTTAAATTGCTGATGTTTAAATCGTTTTGTGTTGCATAATATAATTTTCCGCTATAATCTACTGCAATGAAATATTGACATTCGCTTGGTGAAAACAGAATGTTTCCAGGCTTTAATTCAAAATATGAATTGTAGCGTTTGTCTATCATATACAAATATTTTACATCGATTGGAATACCACTTTCGTTTGTGAATTGCGCAATTAAATTAATGTCAAACTTTGGCACAACAGAATAAAAGATACCAAAACTACCCAATTGATGAATTTTACTTTCGTTTTTAAGATTGTTTTTTATGTTTAAAATGTTTTTCTCCTTTAGATGGGTTATGTATTCGGATTTTATTTTTTGTATGTTTTGATTAAAACTATACTCCCTTTCTTTTAAAATGGATTGATATTTTTTGTAGATTTTGGCAAAACGAATAATTTGTTTTCGTTTAAGTTTTTCGTTTTCACTATCCGTAATTCTAACTTTTATTTCGTTAAATCCTTCGCTTGTTTTTAATATTAAGGTGCAAAAATTGTCGCCTAAATTATAATACACCCTAATATCATAAAATTGATTGTTTTTAATATAATCATTCAAAAATGCTTTCTTGTTATTTGGGTCTATTGCATGCGAAAACACAATGTTTTTAAATGCGGATAATTCGGTAATTAAACCCAATTGGGTTTTGTCAATGAGTTTGAAATAATAAAGGTTTGCATTTCTAACCTTCGGAATCACTTTTTGTAATTTCACCAAGGATTTTCCTTTCTTTATTCTGATGCCATTTTTTTTGCCATCTTTGTTATAATCTTTTTTCCAAAAACGATCTAAATCAATGTAATGGTTTTTTTCTTTAAATATAATTTGATTTGCATTGTCTTTGTCATTTAAAAAATAATGAAAACGGCTGTAAAATCTTGAATTAAAAGAGAATGTATCTACATTAATGTTAGTAATTGTGTTATTGTCATTTTCTATTTTATAAAAATCTATTGGTACAAAACTGCTTTCAAACACTTGTTGGTATAAATTTGTAGCCTGCCAAGTATTTGATTCATAATCATAAAAATAATTACTTGCAGAATCGATTACAACAGGCAGTTGTAATTTTATTTGATAGCCAGTTTTAAGCTGAACATTGTTTTTAGAGGTAGTGGCTTGAAGATTGAAAAAGTATTTATTAGAAAAGTTATTAGTATTGGAATTCAAATTCAATCCTGAAAAAACAAGTTCTAATGGATTATTTATTTTTATGTATTTTAAAAACACATGGTCTGTAACATTTTCCTCGATTTTTTCATTTGTAAATGAATTTGCAGGAATGGTAATTTTTGAGCCATTATTGGTTAATATCAAATTATTAACCAATGGATTGATTTCAAAATACTCAATTTCGGGCGAAATATTAGGATAAGGCGACAAAAATTCTTGTGTTGCATTAAATGTGGGTTTAAATTGGGTTTTAAATTCAATGATATTTTTATTTTCAGTTTTGGTTTCTGTTTCCTCGGCAATTATGTTATTGTATGAATTGCCAGAGTATATACTTTTCATGTAATCTATTTCGAAATCGGCTAGTCTGTCATAATTAGAATAATAAGTAATTGGCACATAAAAAATTAAATCATTGCCCATTAAATAGCTAATTGTTATGTTTTCTTTAATCAAATCTTCGATGCTATTATTTGCGGCAATTGATAAATTGTCATAGATTATTAAGTTTGATAAAGTTTTGAGATATTTAATGTTATTTGGCAAATCCGTTACTCTGTCAACACTAATTCCAAAGCTTTGAATTAATGGTTGAAAAGTAACTGCATCTATTATTTCTTCAATTTTCTTAGGCAAGAAGTCTCCAAATATATGTAATTCTTGAAGTGGATTAAGTTTTTTTATAGGTTCAATGCTTTCTGGTTTGCCATTTATAAATAAATATAAAATTTGCATTGTTTTAATTTCATTTAAAAACAATATTTGGCTTAAATTTTCTTCATAAACAGTTATGGAAACTTGTGTTATTTCATTACATTTTTTAAAAGTCTCGGATGTAAAACCGCCACTGTAATCCTTAATATTTAGTTCTTTAAGCGTGCCAATTTCTGGCACAATATTTAAAATTTCAGTAATATTAGAAACATTGCCAATTTTTATTGCCTCAATAAAATCAACTTTTTTGTAATTTTTCAAAAACCAATCTGCTTCTTTTTCGTTGCTTATCTCTAATCTATCAAATCTAAATTTTACAACATCTTTTGCTTTAAAAAAGTCTGTGTTTTGACCAATCATGTTGCCAACAAACATTAATATGAGTCCTAAAATTATATTTCTTTTATTCATTGTTTTGTTCAAAGTTTATTTATAGCTATGTTTTTTATTTCTTTTGTTTTTGAAATAAATAAATTTGATTCGGGCAAAGATATTTTAATTTTCACACAAAAAAGGTGTCTTTATGAATAACTTCAAAAATACAATCAAATTGCTTTAATAATAGAAAAAAATAGACATTAAAAAAGGGCGTTTTAAACGCCCTTTTTTAAAATTTAAAAAGAAAAAAACTTTATTGTAAATGTATTTTATTTGACGCTTTGCTGTATGTTAAGATGTAGGCTCCCCATTTTTAGTACGCATCAAAAATAAAATTTATTTTCTATAAATCTCATAATAATGTTTCATGGCATATCTTTCCTTTTCGGTTTTAATAAATAATAAATCTCTAAAAAATGAATTGATTGAAGGTAAATATGACTATAGGGATATTCGAAAAAACTTTTTATTATATTCTAATTCTTAATGTTAGAATTCTGTGAAAACTATTAAATAACATGTAATAATTAATTTCAAAGACTGTTTTTCATAATATAAATTCCATAACTCTTATTTTCTCTTAAACATTTATGCTTTTCCCTTAATTTAATATTTAGACATCTTTCATCTGGAATCTCACCAAAATAGAATAACAAGTTGTTTTTTATCAAAAAATTAGAATAAATACATTTATAATAGTTTTGTAAAGATAAACTATCATTAAAATCAATGACTTGATTATTTAAATCCTTTTTTCTAGAATATGTTATTTTATTATATTCATCGAGTCTTTTTAATTTTTTATTGATCTTATAAAATCGATATTCAAATAAACCTTCATAAAACTTTTCAAACCTTATTACAATAATAGAATCATTAATCATTTGAAGATTTGTTGGCACAATGAATGAGTCAATATATTCAATCATATCATTAAGTGTTTGATTAGTATTTAAAACTACATTTTTAGAGGATAGTTCTAAAAATTTTTCCCAAAATATTATATTTGAGTCACGATAGTTTACTTGTAGTTTAATTAAGTTGTTCTTTTCGTCAATGATATTTAAAATTCCTTTTTTTACTTGTAAATATATTAACTTATCTTCAAATGCTGTGTGATATGTTTTGTCGTTAACAATACTTAAAGATGAATTAATTATATCAATTTCCATTTCCGACAATTTTTCAATTTTATTTGATTTAAAAGAATAAAATAATGGGGGGACTTTATTTTTTATTTTTCTAGTGCCATCAACAAAAATAAATACTCCGTTTTTAGTTTTTAATAGAATATTATAATCTATATCTAATTTATGTTTGATTGTAGTTTCTTTTTGCAAATTTATTACCCATAATATCCTCATATTTTCTAATATAATTATGAAACTATCCCCATGGGTGACGTAATTTTCCAAATGTTGATAATTAATATTATATTTATTTAAAACTGTTGATTCTTCAACTTCTAGTTGATCTCCATCTTCCCTTAATCTATAGTTTTTGATTAATATTGAATCCATTAATTTAAGACTAATATTACTAAAAGTAAAATCATAATTTACATCTTTTGATTTGATTGGATTTTTATCTAAAGTGAAACATCTATGAAAATTAAAATTTTGAGCGAAAACAAAATTACTATAAAATAAGGAAAGCACATAAAGTGCTTTCCTTGAAATTCGAATTAATAAATTATTGTTGTTCAAAAGCAACTTGAATAGAAATTTTTTCATTGCCTGACTCATCTGTTACTTTATGCCAAATAACATCATACAAAAAAGTAAAACCTGTGGTTGTATTTGTGTATAATTGAAAAATTTGTCCAGAATTATTACCATTATAAATACTTGTTACTGCAAGATTTAGCATAGTCATTGAGGATGAAAGATCAAATGATACTAATTCTTGATTGCCATTGTTGTCTTGAAATGCTAATGAATGCGGACAAGAATGAAATCCTGTTCCAGAACATGCGACAGATCTTTCAACAACATCATATGTTGTGCCATCAGCGCGCACATATTCTGATATTTCTCTTGTGACTTTTACTGAACCGCATCCTAACATACTACAATCTTTGGAATAACTGATGGTAATAATTTTAATTGAATAGGCAGAGAAACTAAAAATTGACATCATGCCAATTAAGAAAACTTTTTTTAAGTTCAATTTTTTCATTTTTTTTTATATTTTTTTTCATTGTTGTCCGATAAAAAAGTAGCCTAAATAAGGCTACTTTTTATTTTTGTAATTTTGTAGTTCTTAAGCAACAAAATTAACATGAGCAAAAGTAACTATTTTTCATCAAAATCGGTTTTCGGACAGCTGATTTCTTTA
>JBDNIM010000230.1:0-4588 GCA_041688295.1 Bacteroidia bacterium | reverse complement strand
CGGAGAAAGAGGGATTCGAACCCCCGGTACCTCACAGTACAACAGTTTTCAAGACTGCCTCATTAAACCGCTCTGACATTTCTCCTTATATAATCCGATTTTGGTTTTATGAATTGAATCAAAACAAACCGCAATCAATAGACCTTTACTTTTAAAGGTGTGCAAAAGTAATGTTTTTTTTCAATTATCAAAAAAATATTTAAAGCATTTTTCAATTTTTTTCAATAATCTTTCTTATCGCTACACTAGCGCACAAACAACCAAAAATATTGGGCATATAGCTAATTGTGCCGATGATAGATTTTTTGGGAAATGCATTTTCAGAGGTAAATATTTTGGATTGGTCGGCTAGTTCAGGACTGTAAACACACATAAAACCTTTTTTTATGCCATTTTTTTGCAGTCGTTTTCTCACATATCTTGCCAAATTGCAATTGTATGTTTCAGAAATATCTGCAACAGCGGCTTGGCTTGGATCCAATTTGCCGCCAGCGCCCATGCTGCTTACTATTGGTATTTTTAATTTAAGGCATTTTAAAATAAGTTCTGTTTTTGGCGTTAAAGTATCAATACAATCACACACAAAATTAAAAGTATGGTTAGTAAATAAAGCATCAATTTTCTCCTTTCCAATAAATTCAATAATGATATTAATATTTAATTCGGGGTTAATATCCAACAATCTTTCCTTTAAAACGCTTGCTTTAGATTTGCCATTTGTCGATAAAAGTGAGATAATTTGCCTGTTTCTATTGCTTTCGTCAACTGTGTCTGAATCTACAATTGTCATTGTTCCAACGCCAGCCCTGCAAATCATTTCGGCACAAATACCGCCAACACCTCCAAGTCCAACTATTAAAACATGCGCTTTAGTTAATGACGCCATTTGAGAAGGTTCTATAAGTAATGCTGTTCTACTAATCCAATTGTTTGTAATCATGATGCAAAAATCCGTTTTTCTTTGATTTAAAAAAAAATAGTTTTATCATTCATTTTTCTTTAATTTTGCCTAGTGATTTCTAGGCAAACAATAGATGAAGTTATTAATGCATCCCAAATAGAAGAGGTTGTTGGCGATTACATTACTTTGAAAAAAAGAGGGGCCAATTTGCTTGGTCGCTGTCCATTTCATGATGAAAGAACGCCTTCGTTTACCGTATCTCCTGCAAAGGGGATTTACAAATGTTTTGGTTGTGGAAAAGCAGGTAATTCTGTTAGTTTTTTAATGGAACACGACAGTTTGAATTTTCAAGAGGCGATAAGGAAATTGGCTGCAAAATATAATATTCTTTTACAAGAAGATGCCAATCATAACCAACAAGAATATGACGAAAAGCAACAAAAAAGAGAAAGTCTTTTAGCTGCCTTAATATTTGCAAATCAATATTTTAAAAACCAATTAAAAAGTGAAGAAGGATTGATTATTGGCGATAGTTATTTTAAAGAGCGAGGTTTTACACAACAAACGATTGATGTTTTTGAATTGGGCTATTCGCCAAAAGGGTGGGAGAGTTTGGTGGATGAAGCCACACGAAATCAGTTTAATTTAGAGTATTTTGTTGCAGCTGGATTAATTAAAAAAAAGGAAGATGGCAAATATTTTGATATGTTTAGAAACCGTGTTATTTTTCCAATACATGATTTGGCTGGCAGAGTTATCGCCTTTGGTGGTAGGCAGTTAGTGAAAGATGATAAATCGCCAAAATATCTAAACTCACCCGAAACGGATGTTTATCATAAAAGCAATGTACTTTATGGAATTTTTCAAGCCAAAAAAAGCATTCGCAATTTGAACAATTGCTATTTGGTGGAGGGTTACACGGATGTAACATCCCTTCATCAAGCAGGAATAGAAAATGTTGTGGCCTCTTCGGGAACATCTTTAACGGAAGGGCAAATTAAGTTAATTAAAAGATTTACAGACAATGTGACGGTTTTGTATGATGGCGATGCGGCAGGAATTAAAGCATCTTTAAGAGGCATTGATTTACTTTTGGAACAAGGAATGAATGTGCGATGCGTTAGTTTTCCTCAGGGAGAAGACCCCGACTCTTACTGCAAAAAATTGGGCGCAACGGTTTTTAAAGAGTTTTTAGAGCAGGATTCTACAGACTTCATTATTTTTAAATCTAACTTACTATTAATTGGAGTTGGTAACGATCCTATCAAAAAAACGGAGGTATTGAAAAATATTTTGCTTAGCATTTCATTAATTCCTGATGCATTAAAAAGAGCCATGTATGCTAAAGAGTGCAGCAAATTGTTGGATGCAGATGAAGGACTTTTGCTTATTGAAATTGGAAAATTTAGAAAAAATAAGAACACTGTTGACAATCAAGCAATTGAAAAAGAAATTTCGGAAATTCTAAAACAAGAAACACCTCAAATTAAAGCTTATTCAAGCAACAATGAACAAGAAAGAAATTTAATCAGACTGTTGATTCAAAGCGGACATAAAAAGTTTTTTATAGATTCTACGGTTGCTGATTTTATTTTTAAAGAAATCAAAGAAGATGTAAATTTAGTGATTGAGGATGAAGCTTATCGGCTTGTTTTAGAGGAAGTTATGAAAGAAATAGAGCAAAACTTTTCTTTGGATGAGCAGTATTTTATTAATCATACTAATTCTGAAATACGAACTTTGGCTGCCGATTTTCTATCAGAGAAATATGATTTAAGTCCATATTGGCTCGAGCAAGGATTGATCATAAAAACAGAAAAGGAAAATTATATTAAAGACTTGCAATCTTTGTTTTTGTTTCTTAAAAAATTTAAAATAGAAGCTATCATTCAAAATAATTTAATACAAATGAATTTAGAAACCGATGAGGATATTAAATATTCAATGTTTTTGAATCATATTGCATTCACCAAAGTAAGAGATGAAATTTCTGTAATTATGGGCACAGTTGTAAATCATTTTTAAAACACGCAATGAAGAAACTTTTATTAATAATCTGCGGTTTAATTTCAATAAACACTTTTGCTCAAAATACTTTTTATCCAATAAATAGTTATGGTTATAAAATGTCCGAGCGCTGCATTAACACTGGTTTTCAAAACAGCATTAATAATATTACTAGAGAAAAAAACAGGTTGTTATATTTGAATTTAGAAAAAGATAGTTTGAATGAAAACAAAGAAACTAGGAGAAATAACAGGTATGAATCACGCTATTTATTTGAAGATAATTTCTCAAATAGTTTAGAAAATAGTAATAGAAAAACACCTATTTATGTTTACCCTTCCGCTTTTTATGCCATCAAAGGCAATGATTATATTTTTGTTGTAAATCCAGTTTTAAATTTTTCTGGAGGAAAAGAACAAGCAACAACGAAAACGCTTTTTCAAAATACAAGAGGTGCTGAGATTTTTGGGAATATTGGTGGCCTGCAAAAGGGTATTGGTTTTTATTCTTATTTTACAGAAAATCAAGTTTTAATGCCTAATGCATATAATTTTTATCCAGATTCTTTAAATTTTATGCCCAATGAATTGTTTTTTAAGCCATTTAAAAAGCAGGGAGCAATTGATTTTTTTCAAGCCAGGGCTTACATTACTTTCAATGCTGCCAAAAACTATGTTAAGTTTCAGTTTGGACACGATAAACATAATATTGGAAAAGGCTACCGTTCTTTAATTTTAAGTGATTTTGCACCACAATATCTGTTTTTAAAAATCAATACCGATGTAAAAAGAGTGCATTATCAAAATTTATTTACCCAATTTAATGACAATGGTCCAATTCTTGGAAACACTTTATTTGGGAAAAAATATGCAGCTTTTCATCGATTGAGTTTCGATGTTACAAAAAACCTAAATATTGGACTTACAGAAATGGTTATATTCGACAGAAAAGACAGCACTCAAAGCAATCAATTTGATTTTAATTATTTGAATCCTGTTATTTTTTATAGGGCTGTAGAGTCCAATTTGGGCAGTAGAGACAATAGCATGATGGCGCTGGATTTTGACTGGCGGGTAAAAAACAAGTTTTTGTTCTATGGACAATTTGTTTTAGATGAATTTAATTTGAAATTTTTGAAAACAAAACCAAATTGGTGGGGCAATAAATATGCTTATCAATTGGGGGCAAAATACTATAACATGTTTAATGTTAAATACTTAGATGCAAATTTAGAGTACAACAGATGCCGCCCATACACCTATTCTCATTACAGACCCACGCAAAGTTTTAGCCATTTCAACCAAAGTTTGGCCCACCCGTTAGGTGCAAATTTTAGTGAATTAATTTTTCAATTAAGATATCAAGTTAATTATAGATTAAGCATTACTTTAAATAACATTTTTGCTGTTTCGGGCAAAGATAGTTTTTTGAATGGTCGAAATTATGGGGGCAATA
This sequence comes from Bacteroidia bacterium, assembly GCA_041688295.1. Lineage (GTDB taxonomy): Bacteria > Bacteroidota > Bacteroidia > NS11-12g > UBA955 > JABMMZ01. The sequence continues at coordinate 225 of JBDNIM010000230.1, read as the reverse complement.
TTTTAAGAAATTATAATAGTAGAGCCACCGAAAATAATTCCACATTATTAATGGGTAAAAGAACCAGTTTGATGATAAATGATTTAACGGTTTCTTATATGTACAAACATAATTTGTTTTTAGATTTAAGAATCAATCATCGCAAGGAAAATACGATTAGCAATATTTTTGTTTCATTAGGTTTAAGATTAAACGCTAATTATCGACAATACGATTTTTAAAAAT